>NZ_CEEDEA010000018.1:0-83673 GCF_979253755.1 Methylobacterium sp. AC315 | reverse complement strand
CATCTACGAGGCCTTCACGAGCCTCGCCGCCAGCCTCATCACTCTCAACCAGATCAGACGGTTCTGTTAGGCGCTCTTAGCAACGTCGCGAATGCCGTACCCGAAGCCGTACCCCGAGACGATATCGAGCCGCGGTACTAGAATACCGCGTCGCCTGCTGGCGCTAACTCATTGCGATTGCTGATGGAATGGCGCGCCCGAAAGGATTCGAACCTCTGACCCCCAGATTCGTAGTCTGGTGCTCTATCCAGCTGAGCTACGGGCGCCTGTCACGGCGGCGGGGGCTTGGCCCGCCGGCGTGAAGGGGCTTCTAGAGGCTCGGATCGGGCTTGGCAAGACCGTTTGGCAAGACCGTTTGGCAAGACCGTTTGGCGACACCGTTCAACGCGACCGATCTGCCGAATGCGGAACGGCCGGCGCTACGGGGCGCTGGCGCTCGCCCGGACGCGCTCCTCGGCGGCGCGGATCGCGTCCGGGGTGCCGACATGGAGCCACTGGCCGTCGAGGCGCATGCCGGACAGGCGTCCGGCCGCGATCGCGCGGTCGAACAGCAGGTTGAGCGAGAAGGCGCCCTCGGGGGTGTCGGCGAAGAGACCGGGCTGCAGGATCGCCACGCCCGCGTAGATGAACGGGGCGACCGCGCGCGCGCCGCGGCGCTCCAGGCGGCCGTCCGCGTCCATGACGAAATCCCCGGCGCCGTCGTAGCCCAGGCTGGTGGCGGTGGGGGCGACCAGCAGCAGGGCATCCATGCGCTGCGGGTCCCAGGCGTCGATCAGGCGGCGGAGGTTGGGCGCCGGACCCTCGAGCCAGAACGAATCCGAGTTCAGCACCACGAACGGCGCGGCGCCCAGCAGCGGCAGCGCCTTGCGGATGCCGCCGCCGGTCTCCAGCAGCGCGGCGCGCTCGTCCGAGACCTGGATGGCGGGCCCTTGGGTGCGCCGGGCGAGGTGCCCCTCGATCAGGTCGGGCAGGTAGTGGACGTTGACGATCGCGGTCTCGATCCCGGCCTCGGCGGCGCGGTCGAGGGCGTGGTCGAGGAGCGCCTTGCCGGCCACCGCCACCAGGGGTTTCGGGACCGTGGCGGTGACCGGCCGCATGCGCTTGCCCAGGCCCGCGGCCAGCACGAACGCACGGGTGACGGCGGGGGCGGGCTCGCTCATGCGGGGATCCGGATCAGGCGTTGCAAGTCATGGTTTCAAAAGGCATGGCTTCAAAAGGCCTTGGACCTTTTGCGGGTGCGGGGCGGAGCCCTGCGGGCTCAGGCCTCCTCCTCGGATGGGACCAGGCCCGGCAGGTGCGCCGCGTGCCAGGCCCGCAACTCGGCGAGCGCCGGGTGGGCGAGGTTGCGGGTGAGATAGCCCTCGATCCGCGGCAGGTGGGCGAGGTAGCCGGGCTTGCCGTCGCGCCGGTCGAGCCGGGCGAAGATCCCGAGGATCTTGGTGGCGCGCTGGGCGGCTAGCAGCGCGTACGCCGTGGCGAAGGCCCCGACATCGAAGGCCGGGTCGCGGCCCCGGCGCTCGCGGGCGTAGAGACCCAGAAGCCGCAGCTCGAACTCGGCGCTGGTGTCGACCCGGGCATCCTGCAGCAGCGAGGCGACGTCGTAGGCCGGATGGCCCATCACGGCGTCCTGGAAGTCGATCAGCCCGACCCGCTCCAGCCCATCGCGCTCGGGCAGCCAGATCAGGTTCGGCGAGTGGTAGTCGCGCAGGGTCCAGGTGGCGCGGTCGGGTCGCGCGTTCTGCAGGGCCGCGCGCCACAGGGCCACGAACTCGGCCCGGGCGTCCTCCGAGAGCGCGGCGTTCCGGATCGCCGGGACGTACCATTCGGGCATCAGCTCCGCCTCGAACAGCAGGGCCGCCTCGTCGTAGGACGGCAGGACGTGCTCGATGCCGTCCGCCACCGGCAGCACCGCCGGCAGCGGCGTGGCGTGGAGCTTGGCGAGCAGGCGCACCGCCTCGGCGTAGCGCTCGGGCCGCGGCGCCCCGGCCTCGACCACCGGCTCGCTGCCGAGATCCTCGAGGATCAGCAGGCCCTCGGCCAGGTCCTCGCCGTAGATCTTGGGCGCCGAGAAGCCCAGGGCCCGCAAGCCCCGGTCGAGGGCCACGAAGGCGTGGACGCTCTCGGCCAGGTGCACGATCGCGCTGTAGGGTTTTCCGTCGCGCACCGCGGGGCCGTCGGGACGGGGCGGGGCGATCATCAGCACGGCGCTGGTGCCGTCGGGCTTGGTCAGGCGCTCGTAGGCGCGGGACGAGGCGTCGCCCTGCATCAGGGTGCGCTCGGCCAGGTCCCAGCCGCTGCGGTCGAGGAGCCGGCGCACCGCCCGGGCCCGGTCGAGCCGGGCGCGCATGCCGCCGCTGCCGTCGATCCGGGCCAGGCGGGCCTCGGGCCCGAACTCGGCCCGGAGCGACAGGTCGACGGTGAGCACCGGCCCGTCGCGGGGGGGCATCCGGTCGGGCCACTCGACCAGCGTGATGGCGTCCTCGGCCATCTCGTCGAAGCCGAGCTCCACCAGCTCGTCGGGGTCACGCAGGCGGTAGAGGTCGGCGTGGACGATCGCCCGGCCGTCGCGGGCGGCGTAGGGCTGGATCAGCGTGAAGGTCGGGCTCGGCACCTCCAGGCGCGGGTCGCCGGCGAGCTCGCGGATCACCGCCCGGGCCAGGGTGGTCTTGCCGCCGCCCAGGCCGCCCGAGAGCGCCACGACGTCGCCAGGGCACAACAGCTCGGACAGGAACAGGCCGAGATCCTCCGTGGCCGTCTCCTCCGGCAGCACGAATTCCCAGGGGGCCGGCGGCGCCGATGCGCCCGCCGTCTGTCCGTCCCGATCGTCCCCGTCCAAAGCCCGCCTCCGAGACCCAAGGGCGCATGGTCCGAAAACAGGCCGCGGATGCAAGCGTTTCCGGCTCCCGTGGCGCGCTTCCGGCCTGGCCGGTGCATCGAAACCACGCTTGCCCGACGCGTCGCGTCCCGGCGATCCGGCGCGCCGCGCTGTGCGGTATCCGCGAAGAATTGGCTGGCGCATGTCTTGCTATTGTGCGGGTTCCGCAGCGTTCAGGCCCAGCCGAAGCCGCGGACCGCGTCCCGCGTCCGACCCCGACCGAATCCCCCCTCATCGGTTCCGGGTTGGGTACGCACCCCGCTTGGGGTGGGGTGAGGCCGCACTTCACCGGCGGCCTCACCCGGACCAGCCAAACGCATGAACACGGAGCCGACATGAAGCGCGCCGACCTGACCGAGAAGCTCCTCGACATCAAACGCGAGAAGGGCTGGAGCTGGGCCCATATCCACGAGGCGATCGGCGGCCTCTCGCCGTTCCTGATCACGGCGGCCTGCATGGGCCAGATGAAGCTGCCCAAGGCCCAGGCCAAGCGGGCGGCCGAGCTGTTCGGCCTGACGGTCGCCGAGGAGCGGATGCTCAACGAAGCGCCCTACCGGGGCTCGATCCCGGCGATGCCGCCCACCGACCCGCTGATCTACCGCTTCTACGAGCTGGTGATGGTCTACGGCACGACCTTCAAGGAGCTGATCCAGGAGGAGTTCGGCGACGGCATCATGTCGGCGATCGACTTCAACATGGAGATGGCCCGGGAGGCCAACAACAAGGGCGACCGGGTGAAGCTGACGATGTCGGGCAAGTTCCTGCCGTACAAGTATTACGGCAACGACGACGACACGCCGGAATACGGGTTCAAGGAGGGCTGAGCGGCGCCCCTCCCGAAGATCGCCACATCCCGGAGCCGCTCCCGATCACGGTGCGATCGGGAACGGCTCTCGGTCCGTGATCCAGCGCGCTCGCCGCCGAACCGGTCTCCACGTCGGCGGCGAGCGCTCTCAGGCAACGGAGCGCGCGCACCGGCCGCCAAGCACGGAGACCGCCCGCCGGTCAGGCCCCGTACCGTGCGACGGCGGCCGGGTGCTCTCCCACGGCGTCGAAGCGGGCGCCGACATGGTCGAGGTGCAGGTAGTTCGGGTTGAACAGCGCGGCTTTCTCCAGGGTCGGCAGGTCCGGGATGGTCAGGCGACGGCTCTTCAGCTCGACCAGCCTCTGCCGGCGCAGCATCTGCAACACGCGGTTGACGTGCACCGGCGTCATGCCGATCAGGTCGGCGAGGTCGGTCTGCGTCAGGGGCATGTCGCAGGTGGTGCCCTGGGTCAGCCCGATGCCGCGCAGGCGGTAGAACACCTCGCAGAACACGTGGGCCAGCCGCTCGCCGGCGCTGCGGCGGCCGAGGTTCAGCATCCACTCGCGCTGTACCGCGGCGCTCACCAGCCCTTCCCACCACAGCGCCCGCGTCACGCGCGGATGCTCGGCCATCAACGTCTCGAAGGTCGCGGGCTGGATCTCGACCAGGGTCACGGCACTGAGCGCGCCGATGGAATGATCCATCTCGGACAGTACGAAGACGGTGTGGTCGCACAGGTCGCCGGGCAGGAACAGCGCCACCACCTGGCGGCGCCCGTCCGGCAACTGCTTGTAGCGGTAGGCCCAGCCGGCCAGGACGAGGCGCACGACCTTCGGGTCGTCACCCTCGGACACGATGTCGGTGCCCGGCCGGTAGCAGCGTAACGGTTCGGCGACCAGGTTCTGCAGCCCCGCCCGGTCGATGTCCGACAGGTGCGTGAACTGCTCGAGCTTTGCGATGAGAGGGTTGAGCATCGGCAGCCTCCGCATCACAGGTCAACCCGCGCCAATGGACGCAGTTCAAATCGCTCTTAACGCATGTGAGACCGGATTGTATCGTCCGGCGTTATGAACGCGATGGTCCACCCGAACGGCGCGGCCGCATTCGTGAGGCGCCCGTGCCCCTGTTCTACTTTCATTTGCGTACGCCCACCGGCCTCGACCCGGACGAAGACGGGCTGACGATGCCGAATATCGAGACCGCCTATCTCGAAGCCTGCGCGTCGATTCCCGACATGGCGATCGACCTCATCCGCGAGGGCTTGAGCCCGATGCCGTATGCGTTCGTGATCACGAACGAGGCCGGCGAGATCCTGATGGAGATCCCCTTCGCCGAGCGGCTGCGCGACCCGCAGCGGCAGATCAGGCCGAAGCAGACCACCCGGGCACGCCGGCTGTCGCAGGAAATCGCGGACGCGATCGGCGCGGCGCGGGCGACCACGCAGCGGTCACGCGAGATCCTGGCCCGCGCGCGCGGGACATCGTGAGGCGGGACATCATGGGCGCGGCTTGACCCGGTGACGGACGCGGGCCACGACATTTCTCCGTGAGACCCCGTTCCCGCCGCCCCGGACCATGCCGACGCCGTCCGCAGCGCCGACGGGCTCCACTCCCCGGTCCCGTGGATCCTGCCGATGGCTGACGACGCAGCGCCCTTCCCCATCGTCGGCATCGGCGCCTCCGCGGGGGGCATCGAGGCCCTCGACACGCTGTTCGCCGGCCTCGGTCTCGACGGCGGCCTCGCCTACGTCGTCGTCACCCATATCAGTGCGGACCGCGAGAGCCTGCTGCACGAGGTGCTGGCCCGCCTGACGCCGATGCCGGTGATGGTGGCGGCACATGGGATGCGGGTCGAGCCCGGGCATATCTACGTGCTGCCCGCCCGCGCCATCCTCGGGCTCCAGGATGGATGCCTGACGATCCGCGAGCAGGATCCGGTCCGGCGCGAGCGCAACCCGATCGACCTGTTCTTCAGCGACCTCGCCAAGGCGTGCGGCGAGTACGCGATCGGCATCATCCTGTCGGGCGGGGGCACCGACGGCACGCTCGGTATCAAGGCGATCAAGGAGCGTGGCGGCCTGACCTTCGCCCAGGTCGCCGACGGCACCGCCCCGCGCCACCCCGACATGCCGGCCAGCGCCATCGCCACCGGCCTGATCGACTTCGCGCTCCCGGCCGACGAGATCGCGGCCAAGCTCCTCGAGTATGCCCGCAGCTTCGGCGTGATCGAGGATCTGCAGGGGGCGGCCGCCAAGGCGGCGACCGCGGAGATCTACGGGCTGCTGCGCGAGCAGATCGGCCACGACTTCTCCGGCTACAAGCCCCGGACCTTCATCCGGAGGGTGCAGCGGCGCATGCAGATCGCCCGCCTCGCGCGGGTCGAGGACTATGTCGAGCGCCTGCGCCAGGACGGCGACGAGGTCACGGCCCTGTTCCGCGACCTGCTGATCAACGTCACCAACTTCTTCCGCGATTCCAGCGCGTTCGAGGTGCTCAAGGCCCAGGTGCTGCCGCGCCTGTTCGAGGGCCGCGGAGCTGGCGACACCATCCGGGCCTGGGTGCCCGGCTGCGCCACCGGCGAGGAGGTCTATTCCCTCGCCATGCTGATGCGCGAGCTCATGGATGGGATGCGCTCCGTGCCCCGGGTGCAGATCTTCGCCACCGACATCGACGATCTGGCCCTGGGCGTGGCCCGAGCCGGCCGCTACCCGGAGGCGCTGCTCGACACCGTCTCCCCCGAGCGGCGCAAGCGCTTCTTCACGAGCGACGGCGGCTCCTACGTGATCACCAAGGAGGTGCGCGAACTGTGCGTGTTCTCGCCCCACAGCGTGATCCGCGACCCGCCATTCTCCCGGATCGACCTCGTCTCGTGCCGCAACCTGCTGATCTATTTCGGCCAGGCCGTGCAGGCGCAGGTCATCCCGATCTTCCATTACGCCCTGCGCCCGCGCGGCTACCTGTTCCTGGGCACGGCGGAGAACATCAGCCAGTTCACCGACCTGTTCACGACGGTCGAACGGAAGCACCGCATCTTCCAGGCCCGGGAGACCGACGGGTACGCCGCGCGGCTGCCGCTGACCGTCACCGGCACGCAGCCGGCCCCGTTCGGCCGCACCGCCGCGTTCAACCGCGGCCTCCGGTCGGCCTCGCCGATGCACCAGGCCGGGCCGCCCCTGCGCCAGCTGGTCGAGAGCCACGTCATCGAGCGCTTCGCGTCGCCGCACGTGGTGGTCGACCGGGATGGCGACATCGTCCACTACTCGCCGCGGACCGGCAAGTACCTGGAGGCCCCGGTCGGGCTGCCGAGCCGTCAGCTTCTGACGCTGGCGCGGCGCGGGCTGCGCCTGGATCTGCGCTCGGCCCTGCGCGAGGCGATCGAGACGCGCCGGCCGGCCCGGCGCGACAACCTCGCGATCGAGGGCGAGGAGGGGCGCGTGCAGCTGGCCTCCGTCACGGTGGAGCCGCTGATGCAGGGCGACGGCGCCGAGCCGCTGCTGCTCGTGCTGTTCCACGACCAGGGCCCATCCCTCAGCCGGGCGGCGGACGAGGCGCGCGACACGCAGCTGCGACCGGATACGGACGTGCTGCAACTGGAGCGCGAGCTGCGCGACACCCGCGAGCGGCTGCAGACCATGATCGAGGAATACGAGACCGCGCTGGAGGAGCTGAAATCGTCCAACGAGGAGCTGATCTCGGTGAACGAGGAGCTGCAATCGACCAACGAGGAGCTCGAAGCGTCCAAGGAGGAGCTGCAGTCGCTCAACGAGGAGCTGCAGACGGTCAACAGCGAGCTGAGCGGCAAGATCGACGACCTCGACCGGGCGAACGGCGACCTGCGCAACCTGTTCAACGCCAGCGGCCTAGCCACCGTGTTCCTCGACCGCAACCTCGTCATCCGGACGTTCACGCCGGCGGTGGCGCAGTTCGTCCCGATCCAGGAGGGCGACCGCGGCCGGCCGCTCACCGACTTCGCCCTGCGACCGGCCTATCCGGACCTCGCCGAGGACCTGCGGAGCGTGCTGTCCGCCGGGCAGGACATCGAGCGCCGGATCGAGCCCTCCGGCGAGACGCCGAGCCAGCACCACCTCGTGCGGATCGTGCCCTACCGGGTCCAGACGGGCGCGATCGCGGGCGTGGTGGTCACCTTCGTGGCCGTCCCGCCGGCCGGGTGAGGGGCGGCGCCCGGAGATCCGGTGCGCGCCGGACCGGGTGACCCGGGACGAAAGTCGCATGCGTCCGTCCCCCATTCGGGGGAAACGGAACGGGCCGTTCTTACGTAGGTGTTCGGGCGCGATTCCTCCCGAGCCCGGACATGGCCGACGAAAACCTCAAGAAGCTCGACGAGACGATCGCCGCGCTGAACGCCCTCATCGCAAGGACCGGTTCGCCACAGCTGCGCGCCCTCATGGAGCAGCTGCGGCGCAGGCTCGCCAAGGAGTTTCCCGGCCGACGCGGGTGAGACACGCTGCGGGAAGGCCTGGAATCGCGGGCATAAATCGCGGGCTCGGGATCGCAGGGCCGAGACGCACCTGAGACGCGCCCGAGGCGGCGGCGGATAACAAGATCCCTCAGGCCGCCTGCGCGCCCTCCGCCCCCAGATAATCCTGAACCGGCTGCGCGGGCCCGCTGCGCAGCAGCACGTAGAGGAACGGCACCAGCAGCAGGGTCGCCGGGGTGGCGAAGGCGATGCCGCCCATCACGGCGCGGGCGAGCGCGGCGTTCTGCTCGCCGCCCTCGCCGGTGCCGAGCGCCATCGGGATGAGGCCGAAGAACATCGCCGAGGCGGTCATCAGCACGGGCCTGAGCCGGGTCTCGCCGGCCGTGATCGCCGCCTCGAGGGCGCTGCAGCCGGTGGCCTCCCGGTGCTCCTTGGCGAAGGTGACGAGCAGGATCGAGTTCGCCGAGGCGATGCCCACCGACATGATCGCCCCGAAGATCGACGGGATCGAGAAGGTCGTGCCGGTGATGAACAGCGCGAAGGTGATGCCGCAGAACGCCATCGGCAGGGCTGCGATCACCACGAACGGGTCGCCCCAGCTCTGGTAGTTCACCGCCATCAGCAGGTAGACGGCGATCAGCGCGATCCCGAGCCCGATCTCCAGGCGGAAGAACGCGCTGCGCATGTTCTCGATCTGGCCGCGCACCGCGATCTTGTCGGGCGCCTGAAGGTTCTTCTGCTCGTCCTGGACGATCGCGTCGATCTCGCGGGCGACCGAGCCGAGGTCGCGGTCCTGGACCGAGGCGAAGACGTCGAAGGTCGGCTGGATGTTGACGTGGTTGATCACCGTCTGGGTCGGCACCCGGCGCAGCTCGGCGAGGCTCGACAGCAGGGTCAGCACGCCGGGGCCGGTGCCCGCGGTCGCGGCCGCGCGCACGAACATCGGCGTGTTGCGCAGGTCGGCCAGCGACGCGTTGCGGTATTCCGGCGTCTGCACCCAGAGCTGGTAGGGGATGCCGGTCTTGGGATCGGGCCAGAAGTTCGGCGTCACCTGGTAGCTGCCCGACAGCGAGATGTTCATGTTCTGCGCCACCTGCTGCTCGGTGAGCCCGAGTTCGGAGGCGAGGCGCCGGTCGACGTCCACGTAGAATTGCGGCTCGTTGACGATCTGCTGCAGGTGGACGTCGACCAGGCCCTTGGTGTGCTTGAGCCGCTGGACGATGCGCTGGGCGACCTCCAGGTCCTTCTCCTTGTTCCGGCCGGAGACCTGCACGTCGATCGGCGTGATGACGCCGAAGTTCAGGATCTGGGTGATCATGTCGGCGGGCTGGAAATAGGCGATCAGGTCGGGGAAACGCTGCATCAGCACCGCGCGCAGGCGCTTCATGTAGCCGGCGACCGAGCCGTGGCCCTCCTTCAGGCTGATCAGCATCTGGCCGTCGTTGTAGGAGACGAACGAACCGTCCGAGAAGGCGAAGTTGTAGTTGGTCGAGGGCAGGCCGATGTTGTCGAGGATCTGCTCGATCTCGCCCGGCGGGATCACCTCCCGGACCGTGTCCTCGACCTCCGCGAAGACCTGCTGAGTGGTCTCGATGCGCATACCCGTGCGGGTGCGCAGGTGCAGGGTCATCTGGCTCGCCTCGATCTGCGGGAAGTAATCCTGCCCGACGAAGACGAACAGCACGCCGGTCGTCCCGAACACGAGCCCAACCACGGCCAACGTGGCGATCCGGCGGGCCAGCACCGCGTGCAGCAGCCCGATATAGCCCCGGTGGAACCGGCTGAAGCCGCGCTCGAACGCCTCGTGGGCGCGCCCGGCGAGGCGGAACACGGGTCCCGAGACGAGGCCGAACGCCCGGGCAATCCGGCCCCGGCGGGGCGGATCGGCCGCATTCCGGTGTTTGGCGTGCTTCTGGGCGTATTCCGGCGCCACGATCACGTCGATCAGCAGCGGCACCAGGGTGCGCGACAGCAGGTAGGAGGTCAGCATCGCGAACACGACCGCGAGCGCCTGCGGGGTGAACAGGTATTTCGGCGTGTCGGCAAGCGCGAACACCGCCGTGAACGCTGCGCAGATCGACAGCGTCGAGATCAGCGCCGGCTTGGCGATGCCGGCGGCGCCGTGGACCACGCTCTCGCGGAACTCCTCGCCCTCCTCGAACAGCCGGTAGGTGTTCTCGATCGCCACCGTGGCGTCGTCCACCAGGATGCCGACCGCGAGCGCGAGGCCGCCCAGGGTCATCACGTTGATGGTCTCGCCGAGTGCGGCCAGCACGGCCAGCGAGGTCATCACGCAGAGCGGGATCGAGATCAGCACGATCAGGGTCGAGCGCCACGAGCCCAGGAACAGCAGGATCGCCAGCCCCGTGAGCGCCGCCGCGATGGCGGCCTCGTGCAGCACGCCCTCGATGGCGTTCGAGACGAACACCGACTGGTCGAACAGCGGCTTGATCGTCAGCCCCTCGGGGGCGGCGGCCCGGATCGTCGGCATCGCCGCCTTGACGTTGTTGACGACGTTCAGCGTCGAGGCGGTGCCGTTCTTGATCACCTGCATCAGCACGGCCTGGCCGCCATCGGCCCGGACCACGTTGATCTGCGGCGGCCCGCCGTCGCGGACATAGGCGACGTCGCGCATCAGCACCGGCTGGCCGGCCACCACCTTGATCGGCGCGAGGTTGAGGGTCTCGATCGAGGGCGGCGTGGCGTTGAGCTGGATCGGGTATTGCTGCTCGCCGATCTTGGCGAGGCCGGACGGCACCGTCAGGTTCTGGGCCGTCATGGCGTTGGTGACGTCGAGCGGCGTCAGGCCGAGCGCCTGGAGGGCGTTGAGGTCGAGATCGACCATGATCTGCCGGGGCGCCCCGCCGAACGGCGCCGGCAGGGTCGAGCCCGGCACCTGCGCCAGGGTCTGCCGGATCCGGTACTGGGCGTAGTCGTAGACCTGGTTGAGGCTGTCCTTGGCGGAGGTCAGCGCCAGCTGGATCACCGGCACCGAGGAGGCCGAGTAGCGCACGATGATCGGCGGCTGGGTGCCGGCCGGCATCGCGGCCCGGATCGAGTTGGTGGAGGACACGACCTGGGCGATGGCCAGGTCGATGCTGACCGCGGGATCGAAGTAGATCCGCTGCACCGCCGTGCCCTGCAGCGTGGTCGACTCCATCCGGCGGATGTTGTTGACGTTGTTGGAGATGCCGTACTCGGCATAGGTCGTGATGCGCTGTTCCATCTCCGGCGTGGACAGGCCGGTATAGGTCCAGACCACGACGACGACCGGGATGTCGACGACCGGCAGCACGTCCTTGGGCGTGACGATCAGCGCGCCGACGCCGCCGAGCATCATCAGCACGGCGAGCACGTAGGTCGTGATCCGGAACTTGAGCGCGTAGAGGACGAGTCCCATGCGGTCTCCGCCGGCCGGCGCAGGGCCGGCCTGTTCACGTCGCGTGTTGGCGTACCAAATAACCGTTCGGTTTCGCTAACATGTCCGGGCAGGCAAGAGGCAGGCCGCGACGCCGCAGGGCGGGTCGCTCCGGACGGCGATGGCTCTTCGGCATCGACGGATGGGCGGCCGAACCGGCACGGCCTTCCCCCCTGCGCGGGAGGGAAGGCGTGGCGTCCGCCTCAGCGCAGCAGCGCCGACTTGTCCACGTGGAGCGCCGCGCCGATCTCGTCGAGCGCCTTGTGCTCGACTTCGCTGATGCCGCCGAAATCGGCCACGTCGGCGCCGATCAGGAAGACGTCCTGGCGCTGGTCGATCGGCCGTTCCGCAATGGCGCCCATCAGGCGCAGGTTCTCCTGGCGGCCGGCCCGGGTCTTGGCCCGGGCGATGGCCTCGTAGAGCTCCTGCTCGACCCGCAGCGTGTCGTAGGACTTCTCGAGGATCGGGTTAGCGCGGATGCCGGCGATCGCCGACTCGATCTCCTCCTCGGCGACGTCGCCGTCGGCCACGATGACGTTGGCCGCGGCCGACACCGCCGCCTGGAGGAAGACGGCATCGCCCGCATACGACATGATCGTGCGGCCGAACCGAAGGATGGCGTCCTGGAAAATGCTCATGCCGAGCTCCCGTGCGGTCGGAGATGGCGGATATTGTGGCGGCCGAGTCAAGATCCGGCCGCGCTTGCACCGGGGACCGATCTCGCGCGCACGGATTATGGTTTGGCGGGCGGGCGCGGCGCAGGCGCCGAATCCGGTCTCCGAGGGCAGGAGCGCATCCGCCGTCGTACGGTGCGGGACGACGAGCCCCGCACCGTACGACGGCATCGCCCCCGCTCAGCAGCAGCGGAACCCCGAGGTGTTGCCCACGCCGAACCGGGCGTTCTCGCGGTTGCGGAAGAACTCCAGCTCGGTCATCGGGGTCTGGTCGGGATGGGTGCGGCGGATATGCGCGGCGTAGGCCGCGTAATCCCCCTGCCCCACCATCAGCCGGGCGCCGTCGCAGACGCATTTGGACAGCACCTGGAGGCGGCGGCGCAGGCTCTGCTGTGGTTCCATGACGGTCCCTACTCCGCCGGCGCCAAGTGCGGCTCGGTCTCGAGGGCGGTCCAGCGGTCGGCCCGCCAGGCTTTCAGGCAGGCGGCGATGCCGAAGCCCGCGATGGCGACCACGAGGCCGATGAACAGGGCCGCCAGCACGGCGTCGATCCGGTCGTTGAGGATGATCTGCGCCATCTGGTCGGCGTTCTTGGCCGGCGCCAGGAGCTTGCCCTCGGCGGCCGCCGCCGCGTAGCGCTCGGCATGGGCCAGGAACCCGATCTTCGGGTCGGCGGAGAACAGCTTCTGCCAGCCGGCCGTGAGGGTGCACAGGCACAGCCACGCGGTCGGGATGATGGTCACGAACGCGTAGCGCTCGCGCTTCATCTTGAAGATCACCACCGTGCAGAGCGTCAGCGCCACCGCGGCCAGCATCTGGTTGGAGATGCCGAACAGCGGCCACAGGGTGTTGATGCCGCCGAGCGGGTCGGTCACGCCCTGGTACAGGAAGTAGCCCCAGGCGCCGACCGCGATGGCGGTGGCCGCGATGCTCGGCCCCCAGGACGTGGTGTTCCGGAACGACGGCACCGCCAGCCCGACGAGGTCCTGCACCATGAACCGGCAGGCCCGGGTGCCCGCGTCCACGGCCGTGAGGATGAACAGGGCCTCGAACAGGATCGCGAAATGGTACCAGAAGGCCATCATCGCCTTGCCGCCGATGGCCGAGGAGATGATGTGGGCCATGCCGACCGCGAGCGTCGGGGCGCCGCCGGCGCGCGAGATGATCGTGTGCTCGCCGACATCCGCGGCAGTCTGGGTGATCACCTCGGGGGTGGTCGCGAAGCCGAGCTTGGTCACGGCCGCGGCGGCGGTCTCGGGCGTGGTGCCGACGAGCGCCGCGGGCGAGTTCATGGTGAAGTAGACGCCCGGGTCGATCACGCAGGCCGAGACCAGCGCCATGATCGCCACGAACGATTCCATGAGCATGCCGCCGTAGCCGATGAAGCGGGCATCCGCCTCGCTGGCGATGAGCTTGGGCGTGGTGCCCGACGAGATCAGGGCGTGGAAGCCGGAGACCGCGCCGCACGCGATGGTGATGAACAGGAACGGGAACAGGCTGCCCGCCCAGACCGGGCCGGTCCCGTCCACGAACTTCGTCACCGCCGGCATCTGGACGTGCGGGGCGACGACCGCGATGCCGAGCGCCAGCCCGACGATGGTGCCGATCTTGAGGAAGGTCGAGAGGTAGTCCCGCGGCGCCAGCAGCAGCCAGACCGGCAGGATCGAGGCCACGAAGCCGTAGCCGATCAGCATCCAGCACAGTTGCGGGCCCGTGAAGGTGAAGGCCGGGCCCCAGACCGGGCTGGCGGCCACCGAGCCGCCGCCCAGGATCGCCAGCATCAGCAGGACGAAGCCGAGGATCGAGACCTCGCCGATCCGGCCCGGGCGGATGTAGCGCGCGTAGACGCCCATCAGCATGGCGATCGGGATTGTCGACATCACCGTGAAGGTGCCCCACGGGCTCTCGGCCAGGGCCTTGACCACGATCAGCGCCAGCACGGCCAGCAGGATCACCATGATCAGGAAGGTGCCGAACAGCGCGATGATGCCCGGCACGGTGCCGAGCTCGGCCCGGATCAGCTCGCCGAGCGACCGGCCGTCCCGGCGCATCGACACGAACAGGACCATGAAGTCCTGCACCGCGCCTGCCAGCACCACGCCGGCCAGGATCCACAGCATGCCGGGCAGGTAGCCCATCTGGGCGGCGAGCACAGGGCCGACCAGCGGGCCCGCCCCCGCGATCGCCGCGAAATGGTGGCCGAACAGGACGCTGCGGTTGGTGGGGACGTAGTCGAGCCCGTCATTGTGCCGGACCGCGGGCGTGAGGCGCTTCGGATCGAGGCGCATCACCTTCTCGGAGATGAATTTCGAGTAGTAGCGGTAGGCGATCAGGTAGACGCAGACCGCCGCGACCACGATCCAGAGGGCGTTGATCGTCTCGCCGCGCTGGGTGGCCACGATCGCCAGCGCCGCGGCGCCGAGCGCTCCCACGAGGGCCCAGGGCCCGTGGTCGCGAACCTGCCTGCCGATCGCCGTACCCATCCGTCCCGCTCCCTGACCGACCGCCTCGCGCTCGGGGCCGCGGGGGCCGCCGGCTGGGACTCGCGGGTCCCGGGCTACAGGGGCGGTTTATCCTATTCGTCCGCCGTTGACGCAAGCGATCCGAGCTGTGATGCAGCTTTGGCGGCGGCACGACGCCCAATCTGTCACATCGGGACTTCGGCACGGCGACAGCGCCTTCACGGGCCGGCTGCCGAACCCCGTCCCCGCCTGCCGTGAGCGAAGGAAGGGCGCCGGCGCGATCCGGCCCCGCGAGGAGCGGACAACAATGGCGAAGGTCGCATTCCTGGGTCTCGGCGTGATGGGCGGCCCGATGGCCGGACACCTCGCCAAGAAGGGCCACGACGTCACGGTCTACAACCGGACCACCCCCAAGGCCGAGGCCTGGGTGAAGGCCCATGGCGGCGCCTTCGCGGCGACGCCCCGGGAGGCCGTCGCGGGCGCCAAGATCGTGTTCGCCTGCGTGGGCAACGACGACGACCTGCGCAGCGTCGTGCTGGGCGACGACGGCGCGCTCGCCGGCATGGCGTCCGGTGCGGTGTTCGTCGACCACACCACCGCGTCGGCCGAGGTCGCCCGGGAACTCGCCGAGGTCGCCCAGGCCAAGGGGCTCGGCTTCATCGACGCGCCGGTCTCCGGCGGCCAGGCCGGCGCCGAGAACGGCGTGCTCACCGTGATGTGCGGCGGCGAGCCGGCGACCTACGCCAAGGTCGAGGCGGCGATCGGGTCCTTCGCCCGCGCCTGCCGGCTGATGGGCCCGGTGGGTTCCGGCCAGCTCACCAAGATGGTCAACCAGATCTGCATCGCCGGCCTGGTCCAGGGGCTGTCCGAGGGCGTCCACTTCGCCAAGCGCGCCGGCCTCGACGTGGAGGCCGTGCTCGACGTGATCTCCAAGGGCGCCGCCGGCTCCTGGCAGATGGAGAACCGCGGCAAGACCATGAACCAGGGCCAGTTCGAGTTCGGCTTCGCGGTCGACTGGATGCGCAAGGACCTGGGCATCCTGCTGGACGAGGCCCGCCGCAACGGCGCCAAGCTCCCGGTCTCGGCCCTGGTCGACCAGTTCTACGCCGAGGTGCAGTCCATGGGCGGCAACCGCTGGGACACGTCGAGCCTGGTGGCGCGCCTGGAGCGCTGAGGCTCGGCCCGCCGCGACACGATCCGGCGGCCCCGCGCGGCGCTGGATCGTGTCGCGGATCCCGCCTGGGCGGGGCCCGGGGTCGGCGCGCGTCAGATCCCCCAGTAGGGCGCGGCGTCGTAATACCGGTGGATCTGCTCCTCCCAGGCGCCGTCCTCGGCCGGGTCGGTGCCCTCCGGGGTACGGGCGGGGGCGGCGCGCAGCTGCTCCTCGGTGATGTCGAGCATGTAGGCGTCCTGCTCGGGCGCGAAGCGCAGCACCGTCCAGGGCAGCGTGTAGAAATCCTCGCCGAGGCCCAGGAAGCCGCCGAAGCTCATCACCGCGTAGGCGACCCGGCCGGAGACCTTGTCGAGCATCAGCCGCTCGATCCGGCCGACCTTGCTGCCGTCCGGCCGGCGCACGTCGGTGCCGATGACCCGATCGCTGGCGATCAGGCTGCGGGGATGCCGCCGCGCGGGGTGGGGCTGCCGCTCCGCGGGGTGGGGATGGTCCGCCATGGTCGCCTCCGGGATCGCGCGTCGCGTTTCGGTCGTTGCCTGAAAAAATGCGTTGCCTGAAAAACGCCCGGCCCGTGCGCGACGTTCCGGTCCGGGCCTGCGCCCGCCCCCTCCGACGGACGAACAGCTCCCGCATGCAGAACCCGTTCACCGCCCCAGGTTTCGGCCCTCGCTTGGGCTTCGGCCTGAAGCCCGGCCTCGCGCTCGCCGCCCTGGTCCTGTCCGTGACCGGCGGGCACGCCCAGGACCGCGGCAGCGTCAACCCGAAGCCGCTGCCGCCGCTCGAGCATCCGGACGCGCCCTCGACCCCGGCCAAGGCCCTGTTCGGCCGCGTCACCCGGGCCTCCGGCGGGCCGGCCCACATCTACGGGTTCTACGCCAAGGGCTGCTTCGCCGGCGGCGAGGCGCTGGCGATGGACGGGCCGAACTGGCAGGTGATGCGCCCGTCCCGCAACCGGATGTGGGGCACGCCGGTCCTGATCGATTTCGTCGAGCGCCTGTCGCAGAAGGCCGCCCGGGTCGGCTGGCCGGGGCTGCTCGTCGGCGACATGGCCCAGCCCCGCGGCGGCCCGATGATCACCGGCCACGCCTCGCACCAGATCGGCATCGACGCCGACATCTGGCTGACCCCGATGCCCGACCACCGTATGAGCCGGGCGGAGCGCGAGGAGACCTCGGCCACCGACATGGTCCGCCGGGACCGCCTCGACATCGACCCCGAGGTCTGGACCCCGACGCACCTGCAGCTGATCAAGCTCACCGCCGAGCAGCCGGAGGTGGAGCGCATCTTCGTCAACGCGGCGATCAAGAAGGCCCTGTGCCGGGACGCCGCGGGCAGCCGCTGGATGTCGAAGGTGCGCCCGATGTACGGGCACAATTACCACTACCATATCCGGCTCTCCTGCCCGGCCGGCCAGGACGATTGCCAGCCCCAGGGGGCGCCCCCGGCCGGGGATGGCTGCGACGACCTGAGCTACTGGTTCTCGGACGCGGTGCTGCATCCGAAGCCGCCCAAGGTGCCGCCGAAGGCCAAGCCCGCCATGACCATGGCGGCCCTGCCGTCCGCCTGCCGGGCGGTGCTCAAGGCGCCGTAGCCTCGCCGGGACCGGGATCGCGGCGGCTCAGTCCAGGCAGCGCGCGAAGTAGAGCTGCCGGATCCGCTCCATGGCCTGATACGCCTCCCCCGGCCTGAAGGTCATGAGCTCCGGGCCGTCGGGGACGCGGCCGAAGAACGACCGGGGGAGATCGACCACGAAGCCGCGCTCGCCCGTGTACAGCCCGTCCCGGTTCTTCACGTTGACCGAGCCGCAGATGATCGACCCGCCGCTGCGGCGCAGCACGGTGACCTTCGCGTCCGGGCTGTTCAGGTGCCGCCCGATCAGGTCGAGGACCGCGCGGGTGTCCGCCGGTCCCAGGGCGGCGCCGGAGCCGTCGTCCACCGTCTGGGCGCGGGCTCCCGACGCGGCGGCGACCATCGCGAGGCAGAGCAGGGCGGATACGGCTCGGATCATGCGGTGCTGCCTGCGCTCCTCGCGCATCGTCTTCTTCCGAGAGCCGGCGGCCGACATTCGGGACGAGGCTCCAGACGCGCCACGCTACGGGGTGCGAGGCCAGCGGGAAAGCGTGCGATCCGGATTTCGAAGCCACTCCGGACCGATTGCAGCACTATCCATGACGTCATCGCCCACCGACAGAGCCTTACGGGATGTTTCGGCAGGCTATAACGGCGCCGGTCAATAATAATATGCGTCTTCTATGAGGCCGGAGTCTTATTTTTTCCTGTCGGCTGACGGCTCACTTGTTTCCCGGGACGAACCCGTATGGAACGGGCGGCGTGCCCGTGCGGGCGCGGACGAGGAGATCGCAGCGTGACCCGATGGCTGACGGCCGTGATGATCTCCACCACGCTGATGAGCGCGCCGGCGTGGGCGCGCCTCGGGGTGGACGACAAGGCGTCGCTCTGGCCGCGCGCCTCCAGGGCCGACAAGGTCGATTTCACCGACCGGATGGGCAAGGCGATGCGCACGCTCTCGCCCGATCTCGACAGCCGCTACTTCATGCACTGCCTGGAGGAGACGGCGAATATCGGCGACACCAAGGACCTGACGCTGAACGACATGGTGCGCACCTGCCTGTCGCTGCACGCCCGGGACGCGAAGGATCCGGAGTGAGCGCCCGGTGCCGGGCGTGATCCGCCGGGCCGGCAGGGGAATCGCCGGCGCGGCGCTCGGCCTCACCCTGCTCGCAGCCGCGGCGACCGGCGGCCCGGCCCAGGGCCTGCCCGACCGCCCCGGCGCGGCGATCGGTCCGGACGACGCGCAGGCGGTGCTCGCCCTCATCGAACGGGACCTGCGAAGCACAGACGCCCGGCTGGCCGGCCTCCGGCGGGGCCGCGCCGGGGGGATCTGCGGGACGGTCGAGGTCAGGAACCGCATGGGAACCTACACGGGCCCGCGCCCCTTCGTGGCCGATCTCGGTGCCGGGTTCGCCGGGCGGCTGCCGGAGGGCGCCGAACTGCGCAATCCCGGGAGCGCGGCCGACTTCACGAGACTGGAGCGCGCGCGGGCGATGTTCGTGGAGAACTGTATCGACCGGTGATATCCAGGCCCGATCCCAGATCCGCGCCGGACGCGCCCGCCGGATCGGCTGTCGGGATCGCCACACGGCACCGGCGTCCCTGATGGAGTGTTCCCGCATGCGAATCCGCAGCCTGTTGCCGACGACGCTCGTGTTGGCCGTCCTCGCGGCGCCGGCCCTGGGCCAGGCGCCGAAAGAGCCGCCGGCAGAACCGCCGGCCAACGCCCTGAAGGCCGCAAAGCTCGCCGGGCTGGCCGGCTTCGTGAACGTCCATTGCCAGGCGCTGCGGACCGACGGCAACCGCTTCAAGAGCGTGGTCCAGGCGATGGGCGTCGATCCGGCGGACCTCGAGCGCGACACCCTGCTGCTGCAGGCGCGCGCCTACCTCGCCGTCTACGAGAAGGACGTGCCGGCCAGCTGTGCCCGCGCGGACGAGATGTTCGGCCGCACCGGCAAGGTCGTCCCGGGCGTGTTCGTGCCGCGCTGATCGCCGAACCCGGCGCGACGTGTTAGGGCCACCAAATGCCCCGCTGGCTTTTCCTCATCCTCGTCACCGCCCTCGCCCTCTCGGTCGTGGGCGGGGTGCTCATCGTGCTGCGCAGCCCGCGGAGCACCCCCCAGCCCGAAGCGGGCGCCGTCACCGCGCCGGCGGTGCCGGTGCCGGCTGCGCCGACGCGGCCGGGCGGCAACCCGTAACGGCTCAGGCGGCGATCCCGGTCCCCACCGGGCAGCTCACGCCGGTGCCGCCGAGCCCGCAATAGCCCGCCGGGTTCTTGGCGAGGTATTGCTGGTGGTAGCCTTCCGCGAAGTAGAAGTGCTGCAGCGGCACGATCTCGGTGGTGATGTCGGGGAAGTCGCGCGTCCGCAGGGCCTCGGCGTAGGCCGCGCGCACGGCCTTGGCGGTCGCCTCCTGCTCCGGGCCGGTGGTGTAGATGCCCGAGCGGTACTGCGTGCCGACATCGTTGCCCTGGCGCATGCCCTGCGTCGGGTTGTGGCTCTCGAAGAACGTCCGCAGCAGGGCGTCGCGGGGCAGAACCGCGGGATCGAAGGCCACCAGCACGACCTCGTTGTGACCGGTCTTGCCGGTGCAGACCTCCTCGTAGGTCGGGTTCGGGGTGTAGCCCCCGGCATAGCCGACCGCCGTGACGAACACGCCCTTCGGCAGCTGCCAGAACCGGCGCTCGGCCCCCCAGAAGCAGCCGAGCCCGAGCACGATCGTCTCGATCCCCGGGGGATAGGGGCCCTTGAGCGGGTTGCCGTTGACGAAATGGGTCTCGGTGGTCGGGACGGGATTCGGGCGGCCCGGCAGAGCCGCGGCGGGGCTCGGCATCTCGGGGCGCTTGCGGAACAGGAACATCGTCTCTCGCCTTCCGGGGCTCAGGGCTCGATCGGAATATGGGGCCGGCCCGGACGCCAAAGAAGCGGGCGGGAAAGCGGCCGAGACGCTGGGCATGACAGCTTTGGCCGTCTGCAAGAGCGTACAGCCTGCTGGAAACCCGTGCGACCGTGGCTAATCCCGGCCGGAGGACTGGACCGGGCCCGCGAATTCCGGCTTGTAGGCGCAAGGGAGCCGCCCGCACAGGTCGCGGCGTGAGGGGCTGAAGCCGGATGGAGACGGGCTGGACCGCCACGAGCCACGTGCTGGACAATCTCAGGGCGGAATCGAACCGGGGCGACCCGTTCGCCGCGGCCGTGCGGGCGACCCGGATGCCGATGATCGTCACCGATCCCCGGCAACACGACAACCCGATCGTGTTCGCGAACGACGCCTTCCTGACGCTCACCGGTTATTCGCGGCTGGAGGTGACCGGGCGCAATTGCCGCTTCCTGCAGGGGCCGGAGACCGACCCGGCCGCGATCGACCGCCTGCGCGCCGCGGTCCGGCGGGAGGACGACATCAAGATCGACCTCCTGAACTACCGCAAGGACGGCTCGGTCTTCCAGAACGCGCTGTATGTCGGGCCGGTGCGGGATGCGGCCGGGACGGTCGTCTACTATTTCGCGTCCCAGATCGACGTGAGCGAGCACTACGCGCTCACCGCCGAGATCGCGCGGCTGACGGAGGAGCTCGCCGCGGCGCGGGCCCAGCTCGCGGGGCGGTAGGACCGCCGATCAGGGCTTCGTCAGGAACCCGATCGGCTCCCGGCCCGGCTGGCCGAGCCAGAGCAGCACCGCGCCGAGCCCCAGGCCGATCAGCGAGGCCGGGGCCAGGGTGAGCGGCAGGCCCAGGAGGTGCCAGAGCCAGGGCGCCGCCCCCTCGATGCTGCCCTGCAGGGTGCCGGCCTTGTCCTTGGACAGGGTCGCGATCACGTCCGAGAGCGGCGTCACCCGCAGGCCGTTGTTGGCGATCGAGCGGGCGCCGTCATAGACCAGGGCGACGAAGCCGCCGGCCATCAGCAGGAAGCCCAGGACGCGGGCCAGGAAGCGGAACATCGCGGGGTCTTCTGAGCCATGTCTGGCGCCGGGAGGGACGCCCGCCCCGGGAGTATGGGGCCGGGCCGCCGGGTGCAAGCGGCGGCATGCTGCGCGCGGCCTGCGAGCGGTTGCCGGCCCCGGGGGGCCATGCCACAGGGTCGCCCGGCGGGGGCTTGCCGTGAGGATTTCCCCCGGAGGACCGGTCGACCTTGGATGCGCGCGTGAACACACTCGGCCTGGTGATCTTCGATTGCGACGGCGTCCTCGTGGACAGCGAGCCCCTGAGCCTCGCCTGCCTCACCGCCGGCCTGAACCGGATCGGGGTCGCGATCACCTTCGAGACGGTGCGGGCGCGCTTCACCGGCACCTCCATGGTGTCGATCATGGACCACGTCGCGCGCGATTACGGCGTCACCGCGCCCCCGGGCTTCGTGGAGGCGGTCAAGGCCGAGACGCTGGCGCTGTTCGATGCCGAGCTGCGAGCGATGCGGGGCGTCGCCGAGGCGGTCGCGGCCCTGGGCCTGCCGTCCTGTGTCGCGTCGAGCAGCGACCCGGTGCGGCTGCGCCATTCCCTCAGCCTGACCGGGCTCCTGCCGCTGTTCGGCGAGCGCGTCTTCTCCTCGGCGCAGGTCGCCCGGGGCAAGCCCTTCCCGGACCTGTTCCTGTTCGCGGCCGCCCGCATGGGCGCGGGGCCGGACGCCTGCCTGGTGATCGAGGACAGCGTGCCCGGGGTCACGGCGGCCCGAAGCGCCGGCATGCGGGTCGCCGGCTTCACCGGCGGCGGCCATTGGGGGCACGACCCCGCGGGCGCGGACCTGATGACGGCCGGCGCCGACCAGGTCTTCTCGGATTTCTCCGACCTCGCCGCGGTGATCGCCGCCGCCTGACCGATCGCATCTCCCGGAGGCCCGAACCGGACCGGCTTCCTGCCAGGCCGGCCCCGAAAATCGGAACCCCATTCCGTTGACGGACCGGCGGCCGGCGCCCATCTTGATCGTCGCCGAACCGGACGTTTCGCGACCTCCGACGGCCGCGGTGATTTGAGAAGCGTAGCTTGCGCCGCGTCATCAAACGCTAAAGCACTGCGACGGCGCCCGCGCCGCGCGGTCCTTCAGTCTGGAGGACAGTCGATGTCGATCCGAACCGTCTCCCTTCGACGCCCGCTCCGTTCCGTATCCGGCACCCCGGCCCATCGGTGGCGCTGTCGATGCCGCGTGGGTCTCACGGCAAAACCCGGGATGCGCGCCCGAGCCTGAACCGACCGAGCGTCGGTCCGGCGGCAGCGCATCCGTCACATCGGGGGCGCAAGAGACGCGCGCGCGCCGATCGGCGAGCCCCGAGCCCTTCGACGATCCAAACCATCACCCGCATTCCGGCACGGCCCTGGCGCCGGCCATCGCAGGATTCCGTCCCATGCCCAGTCTCGACATCGCGTTCACGCCGACAGACCGTCCCGACCTCCCCGCCACGCTTCCACCTGACGGCACCTTTGCGCCTGACGATCTGGCCCGCCCGGAGCGGACCGAGCCGCCGCGGGTGATCGAGATCGGCGAGATCACCGCCGGCATCGCCGTGCCGGAGGGGCGCGGCGTGCGGTTCTTCTCGTCGGCGCGGGATTTCGACGGGCTCGACGGCGCGGTGTTCCGCAACGCCGAGCAGGCGGCCCGTGCCGCCCGCGAGCGGATTGCAGGCCGCCGCTCAGCCGCCCGTGGCGGTGAGGCTGCGGCTGCGGAGCTCCGGCGCCGCCGGGCCTGACGGGGCGCGCTCTACCGCGCGCACTCGTCCCGGGTGCGCTTCATCGCCTCCGCGAACCCGGCGAGCGCATATTCGTCGCTCGTCGGGTTGCCGCGCAGCGAGGTGGTCTTGATCACCAGCTTCGGGTTGCGCGCGCTCATCTCGGAGACCACCCGGGCCTCCTCGGCGGGGTTCTGCAGCCAGGCATTCCCGTCCTTCACGACGAGGCCGTAGCGGCCGGCGCCGAGGTTGAGGCTCGGGTCCGTCGGGGCCGCGGCGGAGCCCGGCTTGACCTGGGAGGCCGCGGGCTTTGACGGGAAGCCCAACATCACCGCGACCTCGTTCTGGACGTTCTCGCCCTTGCGCACGCTCACGAACAGGTAGGCGGTGTCGCGCTTCAGGGTCTTGGGCGAGCGGGCCTGCGGCTGCGCGATGGCGTAGCAGAGCTTGGCGCGGCCATCGCCGTTCACGAACACGTTCCAGTCGCCGAAGATCGCCACCGGGGTGGCCTGCTGCATCCCGGGTGGGGTCGCGGCCTTCTTCTCGGCCCGCGGCGTCCGCTCCCGGCGCGAGCGGCGCCCGCGCCGGGCGGGGGCGGCATCCGTGAAGCCGTCCGGCTGCGCCTCCTGGGCCTGGGCGACCGACGCGGACAGGCCGACGCTCCCGACAACGGCGCCGACGAGGCCGGTGACGAGACCGGATGCGAGCAGGGCGAGGGCTCCGACCGGGAGCAGGCGGGGGACGCGGACCATCTTCACTTCCTGACGACGGGCGGCCCCATGCGCGGGGCCGGACCGGGGATCGGGAATAGTGAAGCTCGCGTAAGAAGTCGGCAAGATGGCGGCCAAGGTCTTCATCGCGGCCGGGATCTTCGGTCACCGCGATTCGCGGTCGGCCGAAGCGATGGCGGCCCGGCGCGCGGCGGACCGGCTCAGACGGCCCGCACCTCGGCGGCCAGCGCCGCGATCACCGCCGCGGGCACTGGCACGGTCGCGGCCGGCTCGGCCTGTGCGGCGGCGGGCGTGACGGCGTTCGGCTGAGCCGGCGCGGCGCGCTTGCGGGGCGGATCGTTGTAGGGGGTGTTGTAGCCCTTGCGGACGGCCGACCAGTAGGTTTCCCGGGTCAGGCCCGAGCCCGTCAGGGCGGCATCGATCATGGCGGTGGCCCGTGCCGCGAGGTCTGGCACCTCGTCCGGCTTCAGCCAACTCTCGACAGGCATCATGCGATCTCCGATCCACACAGCCGAGCTTCTAACGGACCACACTTAGCCAGAGGGTGAACGCGCGGGCCGGCGGAAGGTTGCGATGCACAAATTTCCGCCGGGCCTGTGGGTTGGTGTGGAGCATCGCCCCCGCCGGGTCGGAGCGGGCGGAGGGAGGCGCAGGGACCGATACCCGGCGCAGCCAATCCTGCCTCGCGGCCGAGGCTGTGTCCGCGTAGGTCGCGCGCGAGGTTGCGATCATCGACGGCATCAAGCCCGGCATGGCCGACGCGCAGCACGGTCGCGTCGTAGCCCACGACGGCGCGCCGGCCGAGGCTGGGCAACGCAGAGACGAAGCGTCCCGGGCGCACGAGCGGGACTTCTGAGAAGTCCCTGATCCGGGTGCCGTATATCATCCCGGATAGGCCGGAGCCGACCGCGGGCCGGACAGCGCGGTGATCCGGCGCAGCGTTCACAGGGCGCGGGATCGGAGGCTCAATGAAGGGCCGACCGGATGATCCCCCGGCTGTCGTGCGACCGCTCCGGAGCCAGCGGCGCCACGCCTCGCGTTCGAGCTCACGGGCGATGGACGACCAGGTCGAAGCCCTCGTCCTGGGTCGGCGCCACGAAGTATTGTGTAAACAGCGCGAATTGCGCGTCGGTAACGGTGAACTCATGCGTGCCGGCCGCATTCCGCGTCCGCAGGCGCGCCCTGCACACGTCATCGGCCACATCGAGATAGTGGAGCCGGTGGGCTGCGCCGGCTTCCTCGAACAGGGTGCGCATCCAGTCCCGGCTGGCGCGCGTGTTGGCGGGGAAATCCAGCACCACCGAGAGCCCGGCCCGGAGCAGGTCGACCACGTGCGGGCCCATCACGCCGCGCAGACGGGTCGAATGGCGGACATAATCGGCCGGGGTGGCCTGTTCGTCGGGATACAGCCGGGCGAGCCAGCGATCCTCGGCCACCACGATGGTGCCGGGCGCCGCGCCGAGGCGGGCGGTGAGCGTCGATTTGCCGGCGGCGATCTTACCGCAGACGAGATGCAGCGTCGCTTGTTGGGCAGGCATGACGGTCGACCTTGGGCACGGCGCACCGGGCGCCAGAGTGTTCACGGGCGGGCAGACCCGGCCTGACGGATCAGGCCGGGCCGTTAATGCGGCTGCGGATCGCAGCGGCCGCGCGGTGAATCGACAAGGTCATGGGCGGCATCTGACAGATCCCGGCGGGCGAGACCAGGGGGCGCCGGGGATGTCAGATCCGAGGCCCCTGAGCCCGAGCGTTTCGGTTTTTGCCAGTATCCCCCGGCGAGAGGTAATAAGACCTCGCTCTGTTTGTTATGATGACCATCGAGGCTAAAAT
Source organism: Methylobacterium sp. AC315 (assembly GCF_979253755.1). Classification (NCBI taxonomy): domain Bacteria; kingdom Pseudomonadati; phylum Pseudomonadota; class Alphaproteobacteria; order Hyphomicrobiales; family Methylobacteriaceae; genus Methylobacterium; species Methylobacterium sp. AC315. The sequence goes on along the minus strand of NZ_CEEDEA010000018.1, from coordinate 58,044 downwards.
AGATCTCCGCAAAAGATTTATTTTAGACGACACCTGTAAAATCAGCGTCGCGTTTGCAAAATCCTCAAACAAAGCGCACATGATGTGGGCCGGCATGACTTGAGTCCGCCGGCGCACGACAGTTCCGCAGGGCAGGATGGCCATGGTTGGATCTGTGAACAGGGTGGCGGCGCCCGAACGGGCACAATGGCCGGGGACGCACAGGGCGGAGCATCCGGGCCTCGTCGGGAATCCCGGCGATGCCGCGCCGGCGACCGGTCCCGGGCCGGAGCCCCAGGCGGGGTCGCCGCTGGCCGCCGCGGAACGGCTGGGCTACGCCAAGCTGTCCCAGATCAGCGGCGTCCTCCTGTCCCTGGCGTCGGCCCGGACCAGCGGACGGGACGTCGCCGCCTCCGCGCTTCAGGCGGCCGGCCAGAAGCTCCGACGGCTCAAGGCGGAGGCCCTGGCGACCGCGGCCTCCGGGGACACCAAGGCGGCGGCCCGCATCGCCGAGGCGTTGACCGAGGTGGCCCGGGAGATCGCCGATGCCGCCCGGGACTACGCCGCCGCCGGCGGGGACGGGGCCCTCACACAGGCGACGCTCGCCGAGGCTGCGGCGGCGATCGATGTCGGCGCGGCGCCCGAGCGGGACGCAGGAAGCTCCGACATGCCGCGGGCTGCGGCGGGCCTTTTCGCGGACGTGTTGAACACGGCGATGGGCCTGAACGCCGTGGCGGCGGACGATCCGGGCGCGGCCTCCCCGCATCCGGCCGCCGCCGACACGTCCGATCTGCCCCGATCCCCGCTGGAGGACGCACCTTATCCCGGCGCGTTGCTCCGGCACGAATCGGACGATCGGATCGACGACGGCGGCGTCCAGGCCGACGCGCACGCGATGCTGGACGAGGCCCTGGCGCTGAAGCGGACGATGCGGCGGGTCATGGCCCGCCAATCGGCCGCGCCCGCGCGGATCGATCCCGCGATCCAGACCGATATCGCCGCCTCGGGCGCCCGCCCGAGCGGCATCTGGCCTCGCGTCTTCTGACGCGCGCACCGAAACCACAGGATCTCTCGCCATGGACAAGGTCAACGCGACGACAGCCCGGCCCGCCGAGCAGCACGCCGCAGAAGCGCACCGCGCGCAGCAATCCAGCGCGACCGACAGGATCGACAAGCAGGCGGCCGAGAACAAGGTCCGGGACGCCAAGCTGGAGCGCGACGAGCAGGCCAGAAAGGCAATCGACAGCCGGCCGTCGCAGGCGCACCTGAACTTTCAGGCCTCGCTGCATGCGAACCGGAGCGAGGCCGAACTCAAGACCTCATCGTCCTGAGGCCCCCTGGCCGATCCGGCCGAGCCGGCGGGACACCGGCCCAGAGCGCTCGCCGCCGAAGTGGATACCGGTTCGGCGGCGCAGCCCCGATCTCCCGCCCCCGCTGCGGGTGCGCCGTCAGCCGAGCCGTTCGATCCAGCCCTGCGCCTGCGTCCGGACGTTGTCCGGCGCGGTGCCGCCGTAGCTGGTCCGGCTGGCCACCGAGTTCTCGACCCCGAGCACGGCGTAGACCGCGTCGGTGATGCGCGGCTCGGCCTCCTGCATCTCGGGCAGCGACAGGTCCTCCAGTCCCACCCCCTTGGCCGAGGCGGCGCCGACCAGGCGGCCGGTGACGTGATGGGCCTGGCGGAACGGCAGGCCGAGCTCGCGCACCAGCCAGTCGGCGAGATCGGTGGCGGTGGCGTAGCCGGAACCGGCGGCTCGGGCGAGCACCGCGGCGTTGGGCTCCAGGTCCTTCACCATGCCGGTCATGGCGGCCAGGCACAGGGAGAGCGCCTGGAGGGCGTCGAACGTGCCCTCCTTGTCCTCCTGCATGTCCTTCGAATAGGCGAGCGGCAGGCCCTTCATCACGACCAGCAGGCCGGTGAGCGCGCCGATGATCCGGCCGGATTTGGCCCGCACCAGCTCGGCCGCGTCGGGGTTGCGCTTCTGCGGCATGATCGACGAGCCGGTGGTGTAGCCGTCCGACAGCTTGACGAAGTTGAACTGCGCCGAGGTCCAGATCACCAGCTCCTCGGCGAAGCGCGAGAGATGCACGGCGCAGATCGAGGCGGCGGCGAGCGATTCCAGGGCGAAGTCGCGGTCGGCGACCGAATCCAGGGAGTTGGCGGTGGGCCGGTCGAATCCCAACGCGGACGCGGTGGCGTGCCGGTCGATCGGGAAGGACGTGCCGGCGAGCGCCGCGGCGCCGAGCGGGCACTCGTTGAGCCGTGCCCGCGCGTCGCGGAACCGGCCGCGGTCCCGGGCCAGCATCTCGACATAGGCCAGGCAATGATGGCCGAAGGTGACCGGCTGGGCCGACTGGAGATGGGTGAAGCCCGGCATCACCGTGCCGGCGTGCTTGAGCGCCGTGTCCGCCAGCGCCCGCTGCAGGTCGGCGGCCTGCTGGTCGAGGGAGTCGAGGGTGTCGCGCACCCACAGCTTCATGTCGGTGGCGACCTGGTCGTTGCGCGAGCGCGCGGTGTGCAGGCGCCCGGCGGCCGGGCCGACGATCTCGGTGAGCCGGCTCTCCACCGACATGTGGATGTCCTCGAGCTCGCGCTTGAACACGAACCGGCCCGCCTCGATCTCGTCGCGGACGGACTTGAGCCCGGCCTCGATCGCGGCCACATCGTCTGCCGGGAGGATGCCGGCCGCGCCGAGCATCGCCACATGCGCCAGCGAGCCGCGGATATCCTGGGGCGCGAGGCGCTTGTCGAATCCGATGGAGGCGTTGATCTCCTCCATGATCTCCGCCGGGCCGCTGGCAAAGCGGCCGCCCCACATCCGGTTGCTCATGTCGATCCTTCCGCGCCCTGAACGTCCCGAGGGCCGAGCCTGATGCCCGGCCGCACATCCATCCTGGCCGGCGCGGGCCTCGCTGCGCTCGCCGTCCTTGGGACCGCCCTATACGGGAGCGGTCTCCTGCCCGGCAACATGGCCGGGGCGCCCCAGCCCTGCGCGGGGGCAACACAAGCGGTCGCCCGGGTCGATGCGTCCGCCAAGGGCGAGGTCGCCGGCATGCAGGCCGTGACGCAGGCGCGGCCCGCGCCGGAGATCCGGTTCAAGGGGCCGGACGGCGCCGAGACCGGGCTGTCCGACCTCAAGGGCCGGCTGCTGCTGGTCAACCTCTGGGCGACCTGGTGCGCCCCCTGCAAGGCCGAGATGCCGGCGCTCGACCGCCTCCAGGCGGAACTCGGCGGGCCGGATTTCACGGTCGTGGCGATCAACGTCGACACCCGCAACCTCGACAAGCCGCCGGAATGGTTGAAAAAGGCTGGCATCCACGCCCTCGCCTTCTACGCCGACCCGGGCGGGCGCGTGCTGCCCGCGATCCAGCGCGACACGCAATCCCCGGGCCTGCCGACCACGATGCTGATCGACCCGCAGGGCTGCACCATCGGGGTGATGAAGGGCCCCGCCGCCTGGTCGAGCCCGGACGGGCTGGGGTTGATCCGCGCGGTTTTGGGGCGGACGTCCTGAAGCATCGTTCCGAAAGGTGGCCGCCAGCTTTCGGAACGATGCGCTCGAGGGTTCAGGTGCGCTCGTAAGTGAGGAACCGCCCCTCCGGCGCCAGTTGCTGGATGAGATCGAAATCCTCGCGATTGGCCGTCAGAACGGGAAGGCCAGCCCGCACGGCGGTCAGGAAGATGAGCGCATCGGCGAGGCAGGCCGTGCGCTGATGCCTCTGGTAGCCCTGGAGGCGCGCGAGGGTGCCGGCGACAAGTCCGGCATCCGCGAAGGTCTGTGCGTCGGGCGCCAGCAGGCGCGTCTCCGGTATGCGGCTGAAGAGTTCGGCATAGTGATCGCGCAGTGCCGCCCAGTTCGGTCCATGCGGATCGGCGGCGGCCACCCCGACCGACAGTTCGGCGAGAGCGACGGCACAGTGAAACAGCAGCGCCCGCTCTATGAGCCGGTGCAGCGCCTCGGGCAGCCTGCCGGCAGCGCTATGGATATAGACCCTCGTGTCCAGGACGAGGGCCACAGGCGTCGCCGCGTCGAAGGTCGTCCAATCCGGGCGTTCGCTCTACGGACGCGGAACGAGGCGGACGCTTCGCTTGTCCGGCTTGCGCCGCCGAAGCGCGCCACGCAGGTCCACGCTCAATGGGAGCCGGTGTCGAGATCGTGGTCTGCCCCGAGCCGTCCCGCCGTGCGACCGAGAAAATCCGCGACGGGATCGGATTGAGCCAGGAGCGCCAGGGCGACCATGCCGAGTTCGGTTGTCGACGTGATCCCAGCCTCCCGCTTGGCGGCATCCACCAGGGCGGGCGGCACACGGAAGCTCACGTGCTCGGACGTCTCTCCATCGAGCAGCCCGGCTTGCTGCGCTTCCTCCAGCACGGTGGCATGGATTCGCGCGGATGGCCGCGGCGCCCGCTTCCGCTGCACGGATGTGGTTTTCGGTACAGCCATTCCCTGCACCTCTCCCTCTCGAACGGCGGCAGGATAGCGCAAGGACCGATACACGGACAGATGGCGGCCCGCCCCGCCTCTTGCCGTCACCTCTTGCCCCCGCTCGCAAACCACGCCAAGCCTGCCCGCGATGAAGCCGCCTCCGAATCCCGGCCGTGCCCCATCGGCCCGCGGTCCGCGCCCGCTCTCGGCCATCCGCACCATGCTCGCGAGCGAGGCCGCGGGTGGGCTGATCCTGATGGCCGCGGCGGCGCTGGCCCTCGTGGTCGCCAACGGCCCGTTCGCTGCCGCTTACGCGCACGGGCTCCACGCCGCCCTCGGGCCGATGAGCGTGCAGCACTGGATCAACGACGGCCTGATGGCCGGGTTCTTCCTGCTGGTCGGGCTGGAGATCAAGCGCGAGGCGCTCGACGGGCGGCTGCGCACCTGGCCGGACCGGGTGCTGCCCGGCATCGCGGCGTTCGGCGGCATGGCGATGCCGGCCCTGGTCTACGCGGCGGCCAATCTCGGCGCCGGGACCCTGCGCGGCTGGGCGATCCCGGCGGCGACCGACATCGCCTTCGCGCTCGGCGTCCTGGCGCTGCTCGGCAAGCGGGTGCCGGTCTCGCTCAAGATCTTCCTGAGCGCCGTGGCCATCGTCGACGACCTCGGCGCCGTGGTGGTGATCGCGCTGTTCTACGGCTCCGGGCTCGATGCCGGGATGCTGGGGCTCGCCGCCCTCGTGCTCGCCGGCCTCTACGGCCTCAACCGGGTGGGCGTGACCTGGCTGCCGGTCTACCTGCTGCTCGGCCTGGTGCTGTGGGTGCTGGTGCTGCGCTCCGGGATCCACGCCACCGTGGCCGGCGTGCTGCTGGCGCTCACGATCCCGATCCGGGTGAGCCCCGGCCGGCCGGAGGACGTCAGTTCGCCGCTGCACCGCCTGGAGCACGCCCTGGCGCCCTGGATCACCTACCTGGTGGTCCCGGTCTTCGGCTTCGCCAATGCCGGCGTCGACCTGACCGGCCTGACGCTCGACGCCCTGCTCCAGCCGGTGACGCTCGGCATCGCCGCCGGGCTGTTCCTGGGCAAGCAGGCCGGCGTGTTCGCCAGCCTGCGGCTCGCGGTCGCGCTCGGATGGGCGCAGCGCCCGGCCGGGGCCGGCTGGGGCCAGGTCTACGGCGTCGCGGTCCTGTGCGGGATCGGCTTCACCATGAGCCTGTTCATCGGCGGCCTGGCCTTCGCGGATCCGCAGCACGAGACCGCGGTGAAGCTCGGCGTGCTCGCGGGCTCGGCCCTGTCGGGACTCGCCGGGGCGGCGATCCTCCTGCTGGTGCCTCGCCCCGCGGCCATCCGGTAGCGGCCGCCCCCGGGCTCCGTTGCGCGCGAAAATGCGCTACCCGCCTATCCATGCGGTTCTATCTCGGCCTCGCCACGACCTTCCACGATCCAGCGCTCGCCCTCGTCGGGCCCGATGGCGCCGTGCTGTTCGCCGAGGCCACGGAGCGCTTCCTCCAGTACAAGCGCGCCCCGAACTGCGAGCCGGACATCCCGGCCCGGGTGACCGGCCTCGTGCAGGACTACGTGCCGGCCGGATCGGAGATCGTGGTCGCCTCGTCCTGGGGGGGCCAGTTCGCCGACTTCCTGCGCGGGCAAGCCGGGGCCGGCGCGTTCGACCTGATGGCGCTGGCCGCCCACACCACGGCGCTCAACCGCTCCTTCGTGCCCGAGCAGGCCGAGCGGGTGTTCATCGCCGACCTCCACGCCGCGCAGGCGCGGGCCGGCCACGGCACGCTGCTGGCCCTCAACCAGGAGGCGCGGATCACCGGGACGCCGCGCGCGACGATCGCCGGGCAGCGGCGCTACCCGCACCATCTCTGCCACGCCGCCTACGGGCTGTGGGGCAGCCCGTTCGCGGAGGCCACCGCCCTGGTGGTCGACGGCATGGGCGAAACCGGCGCGGTCGCGATCTACCGGTTGCGGGACGGCCGGCTCACGGAGTTGCGCCGCCACCGCGGACGCGGCTCGCTCGGCTTCCTGTACGGGCTCGTCACCGATCTCGCCGGCTTCGACCAGGTGAAGGGCGAGGAATGGAAGATCATGGGGCTCGCCCCCTACGGACGCCCCGACCCGGAGCTGGCCGCCCTGCTGGCCCGCCTCTGCACGGTCGAGGCCGGGCGCCTGCGCTTCGCCGAGGCCGCCACGATCCAGGCGGTCGCCGCCGAACTCCGCGCGCGCCGCCCCGCGGACGCCCGGGAGCAGGGCTGGGCCGACCTCGCCCGCTGCGGCCAGGATTTTTTTGGGACTTTGATGGATGTGCTGGTGGCCGAGGCGGCGGCCCTCGGCCCCTCCGAGAACCTCGTGATCGCCGGGGGCTGCGGGCTCAACTCGTCGTATAACGGTCGGGTGCTCGGCCGCTCCGGCTTCACCCGGCTGCACGTCCCCTCGGCGCCGGCCGACGACGGCAACGCAGTGGGCGCCGCGTGGCTCGCCTACGCGGAGGACCATCCGGACTGGGCCGGCCCGCCCGCGGCCTCGCGCCCGCTGACGCCCTATCTCGGCTCCCGGGTCTCCACCGCCCCGATGGAGCGGCTGGCCGAGCAGGAGCCGCGGGCCCGACGCGTCGGCCACGCGGAGGCGACCCGGGCCGCCGCCGAAATTCTCGCCGCGGGCGGCCTCGTCGGCTGGGTGCAGGGCCGGGCGGAGTTCGGCCCCCGGGCGCTCGGCAACCGCTCGATCCTGGCCGATCCGCGGCCGGAGGGCGCCAAGGACGCGCTGAACGCCAAGGTGAAGTACCGCGAGGCGTTCCGGCCGTTCGCGCCCTCGATCCTGGCGGAGGCCGGGCCGGACTGGTTCGAGGATTACGCCGACAGCCCCTACATGGAGCGCACGCTGGTCTGGCGCGCGCCGGTCCGCGCCCGCGTGCCGGCGGTGGTCCACCAGGACGGCACCGGCCGGCTCCAGAGCGTCACGCCGGAGCGCAACCCCGCCTATGCGGCGCTGATCCGCGCCTTCGCGGACATCACCGGGGTGCCGATCCTGCTCAACACCAGCTTCAACGTGATGGGCAAGCCGATCCTCGACAGCGCGGAGGACGCCATCCTGATGTTCTACACCACCGGCCTCGACGCCCTCGTGGTCGAGGATTGGCTGGTGGTGAAATAGGACGCGCCGCGCCCCGGGGGACGCGGCGCGGACGCGACGACGGGAAAGTGAATTACTCGCAGACTTCAACGCGGCGGTAGGTGAACTCGCCGTCGCCGAGCCATTCCTTGCGGCGCTCGTAGTGGCAGATCGGGCCGCGGCGCTCGCGCACCACGACGGTCTCGGGCTCCTCGACCAGGACCCGGCGCGGGCGGTACTCCGGCGGGGGCGGCGGGGGCTGGTTGGCGCCGTTGACCAGGGCGCCGCCGACCACACCGCCGACCACGCCGGCCGCGAGGCCGCCGAGGATCGCGCCAGTCTGGTCGCGGGCGGTGGCCGGGGCGACGGCCCCGAGCACCAGGGAAGCGGCGAGGGCTGCGGCCCCGGCGCGGATCGTCATGAAGGAACCGTTCGTGGCCACGCGCTAAGTCTCCCGTCCGTGTTGAGGATGATCCAACACCGGGACGATTAAAAATCTCCGAAGCTGCGCAATTCGATCGCGTACCCGTTGTGCCGCCGGCAGCGGGCGGCGGCAGCGGAGCGCCTCCGCCCGCTGCCGCCGCGACCTTACCGTACCGTCACTGCGCCTTGGCGGCGATGCCCTTCAGCCCGGACTCGTACACGCCCGCGATGGCCTCCTGCGCCTTGGGATCGGGGGCGCCCTTGGCCTTGAACGTGCCCGTCCAGGTCACCTTGGAGCCGTTGCCGGCCTTCGCGACCATGAGGGTCGAATGATAATCCGTGACGGGCAGCGGCCCCTCCAGGATCGTGTAGGTGTAGGCCATCTTCGCGTCGTCGCGGGATTCCTGCTCCTCGACGATGGTGCCGCCGCCCTTCAGGCTGAGGGTGCGGACATCCTTGGCGCCCTTCTTGGACGGGACGCATTTCTCGATCGCGGGATGCCAGTCGCCGATCCCGCAGAACCCGCCGATGGTCTTCCATACCGCCTCGGGCGACGCGGCGACGTCGACCGACTTGGTCACGTCCAGGGCCCAGGCGGGGCCCGCCACGCCGACGCAACATGCGGCTGCCAACACTATGCGCTTCATCAGACGTTCCCTCGCGCTCGACGCTCACAAGGCTGGCGTCCGAGTCAGGGGCGAACCGAGTGCGCGGGCGGCACGTTGCAAGCGCGACTTTAGTCCAACATGCAGGGGCTTGAGACGCAGGGGCCCAAGATGCAGGGCCCAAGGTGCATGGCCCAAGATGCAGGGCCCCGGGGCGCGGCGAGGCGCCCCGGGCCGCTCTGCTCAGAGCAGCCCGTCGAGCGAACCGATCACGCCCGTGGGCGCGAGATCCGCGTACTCGTCGGGCAGCCCCCGGCGGTTCACCCAGGCGGTCCGGAACCCGAACGCGTTGGCGCCCGCCACATCCCAGCGGTTGGACGAGCAGAACAGCACGTCCGCCTCCCCGACCGCGAGCCGGACCAGCGCGATCCGGTAGGCGTCCGGGTGGGTCTTGAACACCTGCGCGTCGTCCACCGAGAGCACCGCGTCGAGATGGTCGGCGAGCCCCGCCGAGGCCACGGCGCGGTCGACCATCGCGGCGTTGCCGTTGGTCAGGACCGCCGTGCGGAGGCCGCGCTTGCGCAAGGCCGCCAGCACGCCCGGCACCTCGGGATAGGCATCGAGGTCCCGGTAGGCGTCGAGGAGCTTCTCGCGCAATCCGGGATCCACCCCCGGATGGACCGCCAGCGCGTAGTCGAGGGCGCGCACCGTGAGGTCCCAGAAGGCGGCGTAGCGGCCCATCAGCGACAGCGTCCAGCTGTATTCGAGCTGCTTGTTGCGCCAGACCTCGGAGAGGTGCTCGGCATCCGGCCCGACCGCGTCGGCGTAGCGCTGGACCGCGGCGCTCACGTCGAACAGCGTGCCGTAGGCGTCGAACAGGACGGCCTTCACGCCCGCGAGCAGGTCCTTGGCGTCGGTCATGGCGTTCCTCACTGGGGCCCTACGGGCGATCTGGGACTCGAAGGCGCGGCGGCGAGCCCAACTCGATCGGACGATCGCTGTAGACCATCGTCCGAACGCCGGTATCCGGACCATGGTCTACAGCATCGTGCCGAACGGGGGCCGCGCCGGCGTTCGGAACGATGCGTCAGGCCCGGCGCAGGCGCAGGCCGAACAGGTGCAGCAGCCCCGCCAGCAGGCCGCCGTAGACGAGAGCCCCGGCCAGCCCGAGCAGGGCCAGGACAGCGATCTCGCGCCCATGCGCCAGGGCCGGCACCAGCGCCTCGGCCAGCCCCTGGCCGTAGACGGCCACCCCGGCCAGCGCCAGGCAGGCGAGCCCCACGCCCAGCACCGTGAGGCCGAGGGTGCGGCCGGGCGCCGTCCAGCCGCGGCGGCGGGCCAGGACGACCAGCAGCAGCAGGTTCACCCACTGGCTGACCGCGGTGGCGAGCGCCAGGCCGGTGACGCCGTAGGGCCCGGTGAGCCAGAGCTTGAGCGCGACGTTGACCCCGATCGCCGTCAGCGACGCCCAGAGCGGGGTCCTGGTGTCCTGGCGGGCGTAGAAGCTTGCCACCGCGCTGCGCACCAGCACCACGGCGGGCAGGGCGAGCCCGTAGGCGGCCAGCACCGAGGCGGCCCGGGCGGCATCCTCGGCCCCGAAGGCGCCGCGCTGGAACAGCGCCGCCATGATCAGGCCCGGGATGGTCAGGAACGCGACCATGAACGGCGCCGACAGGGCCAGGGAGAACCCCGCCGCCCGGTTCTGCGCCGCGTGCGCGCCGGCGACGTCGCCGGAAGCGATCCGCCGGCTCATCTCCGGCAGCAGCACCGTGCCGGCCGCGATCGCGATCACCCCGAACGGCAGTTGGTAGAGCCGGTCGGCGTAGTACAGGGCCGAGACCGCGCCTGTGGGCAGCCAGCTGGCGATGATCGTGTCGGCGAAGGTCGCGATCTGGAAGCCCGCCGCCCCGATCACCGCGGGCCCGAGCACCACGAAGAACCGCTTCAGCGCCGGGTCGGAGCGCGGCACGGCCAGATCCGGCATCACCCGGGCGCGGCGGCAGCCCCACCACAGCAGGCCGAACTGCAGCACCCCCGAGACCGCGACGCCCCAGGCGGCCGCGTAGGCGGCGTTGGGGAACAGGAAGCTGAGCGACAGGGCCGCCAGCATCGTGAGGTTGAGCAGCACCGGGGCGCCTGCCGCCACGGCGAAGCGCCGGTGGGCGTTGAGGATGCCCGACAGCAGCGTCACCAGCGTCATGAACAGCAGGTACGGGAAGGTGATCCGGGTCAGCGCCACCGCGAGCTGGAAGCGCTCGCCGTCCTCGGCGAAGCCCGGCGCCAGGGCGTGCACCACCCAGGGCATCGCCGGCAGGGCGAGGTTGAGCAGCACGAGCTGCACGATCAGCATCAGGGTGAAGACGCGGTCGGCGAAGTGGTGCGCCTCGCCGGAGCTGCCCGCCTCGGCGAGCCCGGCATAGGCCGGCACGAAGGCGGTGTTGAACGCCCCCTCGCCGAAGATCGCGCGGAAATGGTTCGGCAGCCGGAACGCGACCACGAAGGCGTCGGCCATCGGCCCCGCGCCCATCACGGCGGCCATCACCACGTCCCGGGCGAAGCCGGTGACGCGCGAGACCAGGGTCCAGCCGCCCACCGAGAGGATGGAGCGGATCATGGACGAGTCCCCACCCTCACCCCCCTGCGGGGGAGGGTAGCCCCCGGAGAGGGTCGGGAGAGGGGAGCAGTGCGCCTTGAAGGAGCGCGACGGGAGCCACATCCCCCATCGTCGCGCGCGCCCCCGTGCGGGACTTCGGCACGATCCGGCCCGGCCTGACGGCCGGCCCACCCTCCCCCGCGGAGTGGGGACGGTGAGGACGCACAAATCGTCGAGGGCGTCCTGCGGCGCGATGCGGTCCTACGGACTGGGCTGGAAATGACCTGTTACCCCGGTACAGCCCGGGTCATCCCGGGAGCCGCATCAAGAGCCGCTTTTGTCCGCCATCTCAAGGGCGCCGCGGACACGATCGGCCCGCGGCGCCGGCTCATCGGAAGGGGCTCAGGCGGTCGCCTCGCCGTACATCTTCTCGACGTGCTCCCAGTTCACCAGGTTCTCGATGAACGCCTTGAGATAGTCGGGGCGGCGGTTGCGGTAGTCGATGTAGTAGGAGTGCTCCCACACGTCGACGCCGAGGATCGGCTTGGCGCCGTGGACCAGCGGGTTCTCGCCGTTGGGGGTCTTCAGGATCGCGAGCTTGCCGTCCTTGACGGCGAGCCAGGCCCAACCCGAGCCGAACTGGCTGACGCCCGCCTGGATGAAGTCCGCCTTGAACTTCTCGGCCCCGCCCAGATCCTCGTCGATCTTCTTGGCGATCGCACCGGGGATCGCGCCGCCGCCATTGGGCTTCATCCACTGCCAGAAGTGGATGTGGTTGTAGTGCTGGCCGGCATTGTTGAAGAGCGGCTGATTCGTGTTGTAGGCGGCCTTGACGATCTCCTCGACGCTCTTGCCCTGGAGATCCGTGCCCTCGAGCAGCTTGTTGCCGGTATCGACGTAGGCCTTGTGGTGCTTGTCGTGGTGAAACTCGAGGGTTTCCTTCGACATGTACGGCCCGAGCGCGTCGTAGGCGTAGGGCAGTTCCGGCAGCGTAAAGGTCATAGGGTCTGTCTCCGCTTGAGGCACGATGCGGAAGAGCCGGGTCCGGCGTTCCGCGCTCACCGTGCGATAACAAGGAGCTGGAGCCGGCTGTGTTTCACGGGAAACAGCAGCCCGCCCCAGCCATGGGCGGCCTCGTCCCCGGCGGGGGCTTCCGGGTCACGACTCGCTAGGTAAGTCGGTGCCCGCGCGACGGCAACGCCGTTGCGGCCAGGCTTGGCGCGAAGTTCCGGCGGATGCGTGCCCCACCGCTTCGGATGTCCGGCCCGACACGCGTCGAGAACCGGTATTCCCGGGCAATCTCGCCACCGGGTTTTGCAATATGACCGCAAGGCCTTACTGTGCGCCACGCCGTAAGCGTCGGCGGTAAGCCGGCCCGTTTCTCGAGAGTAACATGATCGCTGCGCTGTTTGCGCTCGCCGCCGCCATGGCCATCGGGGGCTGCGCCGCCGTGATCCAGGGCTTTCCCTATGTGCGTCTGGAGAGCGGCCTCGCGATGGTGATCGCGGGATCGGTCGCGGCCTCGTCGGGCGCGGTGCTGTTCGGGATCGGCGTGCTCGCCCTGGTGTTCCGGCGGCTGGAGCGGACGATCGGAATGCGGCCGGCCCTGAGTTCGGCCCCCTCCGGCCCCGCCGTGGAGAGCGCCCCGCGGCTGCCGCCGGTGCTGCCGGCCGCCCCCGCCTTCATCGTGCCGCCGATCGTCGAGCCGGCCTTCGATCCCGAGCGGCCGCGGATCGAGCCCAGCCTGCGCCTGTCCGGGGACATGCCGCCCGCGCCGGCCGAAGCTCCCAGAATCGCGGAGCCGCAGAGGCCGGCCGCGGTCGAATCGGATTTCCCGATCCAGGCCTTCCCCACCCTTCCGGTGACGGATCCGGAGCCGCCCCACCGGCCCGCCCCGGACCCGATCGCGGCCGCGATGGCCGAGCGCAGCCCGGAGGACGACCTGTTCGCGGCGCCGGAAGCGCCGCCACAACAGCCGGTGCCGCCCCTGGAGCCCCCGGCCCTGCGCCCGGGCCTCGACGCGGCGCCGGATCCCGAGCCCGACGCGAAGCCCGAGACCCGCACCGTCGTGGGGCGCTACGCCTCGGGCGGGAACACCTACGTGATGTTCGAGGACGGCTCGATCGAGGCGGAGACGCCGCAGGGCCGCTTCACCTTCGCGTCGCTGGACGAGTTGAAGGCCTTCGTGGACGGCGGCGGCGAATCCGGCGCGCGCGGCGCCGCCTGATGGGTCGCACCCGTCAGGCCAGCGGGTTGAGGCTGTCGTTGCGCGGTGGGATCGGGGCCCGCATGGTCAGGCTGAAGCCCTCCGGGTCGTAGTCGGTCTCGACCTCGGCCTGGACCTGGGTGATCAGCACCCGCTGCAGCAGGCGCGAACCGAAACCCTGGCGGCTCGGTGGCTGGACCGGCGGCCCGCCGGTCTCCCGCCAGTGGAACAGCAGGATCCCGGCCGGCCCCCCGGGCTCCAGGGTCCAGGTCACCGCGACCCGCCCGGTGCGGTTCGAGAGCGCCCCGTACTTGGCCGCGTTGGTGGTGAGCTCGTGGATCGCCATGCCGATCGGCACCGCGATCTCGGAGGGCAGGTCGATCGCCGGGCCGTCGAGGCTGATCCGCCCCTCGGCCCCGCCGTCGGGCGTCACCTCCGCGTAGGGCTTCAGCTCGCTGAGCAGCAGGTTCGTGAGCGAGGCGGTCTGCCAGGTATCCTCGGTGAGCACCGCATGGGTGTGGGCGAGCGATTTGATCCGCCCGACGAAGGCCTCGTAGAAGCTCTCGATGCTCGAGGCCGTGCGCGCCGTGGAGCCCACGATCGCCTGCACGGTGGCGAGCGTGTTCTTCACCCGGTGGTGCAGCTCGCGGATCAGCAGGCTCTGGCGTTCCTCGGCGATCCGCCGGTCGGTCACGTCGGCGACCACGCCGATCAGGCGCCGCGGCAGGCGCTCGGGGGCGTCCCGCTCGAACCGGCCGGCCATGTCGATGGTGCGCCACACCCCGTCGGATTTCCGCCGGATCCGGCCGCCGATCTGCAGGATCCCGTCCTCGCGCAGCGCCTTCGAGATCGCGTGCCGGACCCGAGCCCGGTCGTCCGGGTGGAGGATGTCGCTCAGGAACTCGTTCTTGCCGATGGTCCCGTCCTCGGGCGCGTGCCCGAAGATCTCGTACATGTGCTCGTTCTCCCAGATCGCCTGGTCCTCGAGCATGTGCCACTCGAAGATGCCGAGCTTGGCGATCGTGGTCGCCACCCGCAGGCGCTGGTCGCGCGACAGGATCTCGTCCCGGGCCTCGACCCGGGTGGTGATGTCCTGGACGACGCCGACCATGCCGGACCAGGTCTCGAGCGCGTCGCGAGCGGGACCCGCGCCAGATCCGTGAGGGACCGCGCCGTCGCGTCCCGGCACGGCCTGCCCCCGCACCCGCAGGATCACGGTGCGCCCGGCCACGGTCACCGGCGTATCGAAATGGTAGGATTCACCGGCCCGGCACGCCTCCGAGACGGTGGCGCGCAGGCGCGCCAGCTCCGGATCGGACAGGCCGCTCTTGAGTTCGTCCCACGGCACGGACCGCCCCGGCTGGCGCCCTAGGATCCGGGCGGCCCGGCGCGACAGGGTCAGCAGGCCGGTCGCCCGGTCCCAGCGCCATTCGCCGAGGCCGGCGGTCGCCAGCGCCTCGCGGTTCGCCTCGGAATGCGCAGCCGCGTCCGCGTCCGCGGCCTCGACCACGAGGGTCCGGCCGGAGCGCCGCACCCGCACGTCGATCACGGTCCCGTCCGCCCGGCGCCAGCCCTGGATGCCGTCATCCAGGCCCTCGGGCCCGTCCTCCGCGAGCAGATCCGCGGTGGCGCGGCCGGCCAGGCTGCCCGGCGGCCAGCCGAGCAGGTCATGCAGAACCGGGTTGGCCGCGTCGATGGCCGCCGCGTCCACTGAGAGCACGACGAGGCCGATCGCGGCATCGTCGAAGCCCGCGCGATACGGGTCGTCCGTCGCCGGGTCCTGCCCCACGCTCTCGCCCACTCGGAAAAACCCTCGAACGCGCCGCGGCGCGCTCCCGCACGAGATGCCCCCCTGCCGCGGTCCCGACCGCGAAGGCGCCGCAGGATGGCGTCCGAGCGTGGCCGTGGCAAGGCGTCCCGCTTCGGCTGCGGCGACCCGTCCGCTCAGCGCGGCCCGCGGGAGAACTCCAGATAGGTCGGGCGCCGCCCCGCCGCCAGCGCCTTCGCCTCGTAGCGGGTCCCGGGCCAGCCCGGGAACGGCCGGGTCCAGTCGCGCGCGTCCGATGCCGTCCAGGTCAGGACCGGGCAGCGGGCGGCCCGGACCAGGGTCCAGCCGGCGTAGTCGTCGATGTCGCTGGCGAAGCGGAACAGGCCGCCATCCTTCAGGACGCGGCCGATCTCCGCCAGGGAGGCGTCCGAGACGAAGCGGCGCTTGCGCTGGCGGCGCTTCGGCCAGGGATCGGGATAGAGCAGGTAGACCCGGTCCAGGCAGGCGTCCGGCAGGCGCGCCAGCAGGGCGGTGACGTCCTCGTCGCGGATGCGCACGTTGCGCAAGGACCGCGCCTCGATCGCGGCCAGCAGCTTGACCACGCCGTTGACGAACGGCTCCGCGCCGATGATCCCGATCCCGGGATGCGCCTCGGCCTGGGCGGCGAGGTGCTCGCCGCCGCCGAAGCCGATCTCGAGCCAGACCGCCTCCGGCGCGCCGCCGAGGGTCGGGAACAGCGTGCGCGGATCGAGCGGGCCGTCGTCCGCCGGGAGATCGACGCGGAGCGCCGGCAGAAGCTCGGCGAGGCGCCGCTCCTGCAGGCCGCGCAGGCGCTTGCCCTTGCGCCGCCCGAAGAAGGCTCGCTCCGGCTCGTCGGCCTCATGGCCGGGCCGTCCGTTGAGGTCAGACATCGATTACCAACGCGTCGTCCGCGCACCGGGCGGGGACGGGGTTCCAGGGGCTCACGACCCCGAAGCAGGGCTCTGCCCTGGACCCGCGAAAGGTCCAAGACCTTTCGAAACCGGGACTCACGAAAACGCCAGCGCGCCGTCCCGGATGGAGGACGACGCGCTGGCGGGTGGTTCGGCGCTGGAGCGCGGGCTGCCTTACGACAGCGCCGACTTCAGCTTCTGAGCGAGGTCGGTGCGCTCCCAGGAGAAGCCGCCATCCGCCTCGGGGGCGCGGCCGAAATGGCCGTAGGCCGCGGTGCGGGCGTAGATCGGCTTGTTCAGGCCGAGCGCCGTGCGGATGCCGCGGGGCGACAGGTCCATGGCGTCCATCAAGACGGATTCGAGCTTGGCCTCGTCGACCTGGCCGGTGCCGTGCAGGTCGACGTAGATCGACAGCGGCTTGGAGACGCCGATCGCGTAGGCGAGCTGGATCGTGGCGCGCCGCGCCAGCCCGGCCGCGACCACGTTCTTGGCGAGGTAGCGGGCCGCGTAGGCCGCCGAGCGGTCGACCTTGGTCGGATCCTTGCCCGAGAAGGCGCCGCCGCCGTGCGGAGCCGCGCCGCCGTAGGTGTCGACGATGATCTTGCGGCCGGTGAGGCCGCAATCGCCGTCCGGGCCGCCAATCACGAACTTGCCGGTCGGGTTGACGTGCCAGACGGTGCCCTCGTTGACCCAGCCCTGCGGCAGGGCCGCCCGGATGTAGGGCTCGACGATGGCGCGCACGTCGGCCGAGTCCAGGGACTCGTCGAGATGCTGGGTGGAGAGCACGATCTGAGTCGCCTCGACCGGGCGGCCGTTCTCGTAGCGGACCGTGACCTGGCTCTTGGCGTCGGGCCCGAGCTTGGCGGCATCGCCCTCGCCCTTCTTGCGGGCGTCGGCGAGGTCCTTGAGGATCTTGTGGGCGTAGAACAGCGGCGCCGGCATCAGCTCCGGGGTCTCGTCGGCGGCGTAGCCGAACATGATGCCCTGGTCGCCCGCGCCCTCGTCCTTGTTGCCCGCCGCGTCGACGCCCTGGGCGATGTCGGCGGACTGGGCGTGGAGGTAGATCGCGACCTCGTTGTGCTTCCAGTGGAAGCCGTCCTGCTCGTAGCCGATGTCCTTCACGGCCTGGCGGGTCAGCTCCTCGAGGTTCTCGAAGGTCACCGAATCCGGGCCGCGCACCTCGCCCGCGATGACGACGCGGTTCGTGGTCGTCATGGTCTCGACCCCGAGCCGGGCCTCCGGCATCGCCGCGATGTAGGCGTCCACCACCGTATCGGAGATGCGGTCGCTGACCTTGTCGGGATGGCCCTCGGAGACCGACTCACTGGTGAACAGGTAGTTGGAACGCGGCATCTGGACGGATCCCGATCACGGGTACGCCGTCGCGATCGCGGCGTTCGACCCTTATGGGGTCGGGGTTCTCGCACCCGGTCGGAGGACGGTCAAGGCGGATCGCCGAACAGATCCGCTATAACGCACGAAACGGGTGAAAAAACGCCCGTCCGCGGCGCGCCTCAGCAATCAGCCGTTGAGCTTATTGTCCAGCGCGCGGATCGCGGCGGCGACGTCCCGGCGGGCTTCCTCGGTGAAATGCTCGGTGATGTGACGCCCGACGATCTCGGCCAGGCCCTGCAGGCCGCCGCCCTCGCTCAAGGGGGCCTGCTCCGGCTCCGCGAAGCCCGGCGCCGTGAAGTCGTCGTTCCGCGGCATGCCCTTGAAGAAGTAATCCATCGGCACCCCGGTCATCCGGGAGAAGATATCGAGATGGACGGCGCTGATCCGGTTGGTGCCCTTCTCGTACTTCTGCAACTGTGCTGCCGACATCCCGAAACTCTGCGCGACGCGGCGCTGCGTCAGCGACGCCTTCCGGCGCTGCTCGGCGATGCGTTGACCGACATACACGTCGCGCTGATCGGTTTTCTGACCCGCCATGTAGAACTTGCCTACCCCTGCCGCGAATTTCGGGCGGCGAAGCTTAACCGCATCGCGAGTCCGTGTCACCGGCGGGCCATCATCGCGGTAAACGTTTCCGCGCAGCGCCGGACACACGTCCGCGACCTGGATTCTGGTGTCCCCGGCAGGGCTCGAACCTGCGACCCCAGGTTTCATACCACTTCGGCTTTCGCCGCCGCGCCCCCGGAGAGCCGCGTTCGTGGCCTGGACTATCCCTTCACCGTGGGCCGGCGCTCGCGCCCGGCCGTTAGGTGCCGCCCGTCTAGTCTCTACACCTTCCCGCCGACGCGTTCGCGCCGGGCGGGCTTGGCTCGGGATCGGCAGGACGCCGGTGTCCCGGCGCCGGAAGCTTTCCCCGACTTTGAGCGGATCCGTCGCGTGGTTTCCCGGCGCGACGCCCAATTGTGACCGTTTAGGAAACCTGTGCTCTGTCCAGCTGAGCTACGGAGACGACCGCGATTTCCATAGCATCAACGTCCGGACAGGCCAACCGCGCGGTGCATGCGCCGGCGTTCCGGGGCATGGTCGATCCGGGAGCATGGTCGATCCGGGAGGCGGTCGATGATCCGGACGACGGCAGGGTGGCGGCTGTGCCGCGCGGCGGCGCTGGTGCTGGCGGCCTGCGGCCTTGCCGGGCAGGCCGGAGCCGCGGGCTCGGAATCCGGAGACTGCCGCCAGGGACCGGCTCGCTCCGAGACCCTCGACGGGATCGGGTTGCGGGGCGAGATCCGCCTCGGCTCCGGTGCCCGGGCGGTGCTCGATTCCCTGCGCTGGCCGGACGCCCCGGACGCCGCGGAGGCGGCGCGCGCCTGGCTGGACGCCCGGCGGGGGCTGCGCCTGATCGTGGTCCCGCGCGGGCCGCCCGACCGCTGGGGCCGGGAGCGGGCCGACATCCAGGTCGCGGATGGCCGAGTCGCGGATGGCCGAGTCGTGGATGGCCGAGTCGTGGATGGCCAAGTCGCGGATGGCGACATTGATCTCGCGGGCGGCCTGATCGGTGCCGGGCTCGCCGTCGCGGACGCGAACGAGCGCGACGGCCTGTGCCGCCCGGCCCTGCGCGCGGTGGAGGCCGGGGCCCGGGACAGCAAGCGCGGCTTGTGGCGCGACCCGGTCCTGCAAGCCGCGGACGGCCCGGCGCTCCGGGCGCTGGCCGGGCGCTTCGCCGTGGTGGAGGGCCGGATCGGCCATGTCGGCGAGCGCAGCGCCCGCACCTATCTCGACTTCGTGGCCCGCGGCGCGGACGGCCTCACGGTCATGGTACCGAAACGCACTTGGCGAATGATGCGTGCCCGTGGTTTGAGTGCGGCATCGCTCGAAGGCCGGCGCGTGCGGGTCCGCGGCATCCTGGAGGTCTGGCGCGGCCCGACCCTGGAGGCTACCGCCGACGCCATCGAGGTTCTGGGCGAACCGGACCGGCGCGAGGCCGAGCCGGTGGGGGAACGGGAGCTGCGGCGCTGATCGCGATGGGCGGGATCACGGAGCGATTTCGGGTGGCGGGGCAGCGCCTGCGCGGCGTTGTGACGGCCTGTGCCGGCTTGGCGACGGCGTGCGCCGGGGTGGCGGCGCTGGCCGCCCTCGGCGCCTGCGTGGCCGACCAGGCCGCCGGCCCGGTGGTGCCGGCCGTAGTCCGGGTGCCCGCCGAGGCCCCGCGCACCACCGGGCGCGAGCGCGCCGCCGACGCGGATCACCTCAAGCTCGTGGCCTCGTTCGGAGGCGAGGTGCGCGCACCCAACGTGATGCGGATGCTCACCGAGGTCACGGACCGTCTCGTGAAGGCGAGCGAGCGGCCGGACCAGACCTACGCGGTGACGCTGCTCGATTCGCCCGTGGTCAACGCCTTCGCGCTGCCGAACGGGCGGCTCTACGTCACCCGCGGGCTGGTGGCGCTGGCGAGCGACACCTCCGAGGCGGCGGCCGTGCTGGCCCACGAGATGGCGCACGTGACCCTCAACCACGCGACCGCCCGGAGCGAGTTGGAGCTGCGCTCGGCGCTGGTCAGCCGGGTGGTGGCCGACGTCCTGAACGATCCCGATACCGGCGCGCAGCTGCAGCACCAGTCCCGCTTCGCGCTCGCCCGCTTCTCCCGCGAGCAGGAACTGGAGGCGGACGCCACCGGGGTGCGCACGCTGGCCAAGGCCGGCTACGATCCGTTCGCGGCCGGCCGCTTCCTCACCGCGCTCAACCGCTCCACCGCCCTGAAGGCCGGCGCCGGCCCCGGGGGCGAACCCGACATGCTGGCGACCCACCCGGGCACCGCCGAGCGCATCGCCCAGGTCACCCGGGCGGCGCGCCGGATCGGGGCCCCGGGGATCGGGGCCGACGACCGCGCAGCCTACCTCGCCGCCCTGGACGGGCTTCCGTACGGCGACAACCCGCGCGATGGCGCGGTGCGCGGCCACCGCTTCGTCCATCCGGGGCTCGGCATCGCATTCGACGTGCCGGCGGGGTTCGTCCTGGAGAACACCCGCTCGGCGGTGCTCGGCACGACGCCGGACGGCAACCGGCGCCTGCTGTTCGACCAGATCGAGGCGAAGGACGGCCAGGCCCTCGACGCGGCCCTGAAGGGCAGCTGGAACGACGCGCTCGACCCGGCCGGGTTCGAGACCCGCGAGGTCGGCGGCCACCCGGCGGCCCTGGCGCTGTCGCGGGGCAAGGACTGGACCTTCCGGCTGGCGGCGATCCGGATCGGCGACACCACCGTCCGGATGATCATGGCCGCCAAGGGCGCCACCGACCCGGATCCCGCCTTCCGGCCCTGGATCGCCAGCCTCGCGGCGGTCCCCCCCGAGGAGGCGGTGCTGCGTCCCCTGCGGCTGCAGGTGGTCCAGGCCGGCTCGACCAGCGCGGAGGAGCTCGCCCGCCGCATGGCGGTGCCGGACCGGCCGCTCGACCGGTTCCTGGTCCTCAACGGCCTGGAGCGCGGCGCCGCCCTGGTGCCCGGCCGGAGCTACAAGATCGTGGCGGAATAGCCGCCCCGCATCGCCGCAGCTTGCGCCGGCCCCGCTCCCGGACGACCGTCGCGCGTCCGTCGCGCCGGATCGGGTATCCCGAAGGGGCGAGCGGCGGTTTTGGTTGGCATCGCCGTGTTCCGAGGGCCGCCGACGGCCGTTCGGGACGCTGCGTCAGGGAGAGCGCCGTGATTCGATTCTTCTACAATCTCAGCCCCAACCCGATGAAGGTCGCCCTCTGCCTGGAGGAGCTGGGCCTGCCCTACGAGCCGGTGCCGGTGGATACGCGCAAGGGCGAGCAGTTCGAACCCGCCTACGCGGCGCTCAACCCGAACGGCAAGGTGCCGACCATCGTCGACGGCGACGTGACGGTGTTCGATTCGAACGCGATCCTGCTCTACCTCTCGGGCAAGACCGGCCGGTTCCTGCCCGAGGGCGAGCCGGATGGGGGCGAGATGCTGTCCTGGCTGATGTTCGTGGCCACCGGCATCGGGCCGTTCTCCGGCCAGTGCGTCCACTTCCGCCACTTCGCCCCCGATGGCGGCGCCTACGCCACCGAGCGCTACGCCTTCGAGGCACGCCGCCACTGGGAGATCCTGAACCAGCGCCTCGCGGACCGCACCTACGTGCTGGGCGAAACCTACACGATCGTCGACATGGCGGTGTGGGGCTGGGCCCGCATGGTGCCGTTCGTGCTGGGCGACGACGCCTTCGCGGGCCTGCCCCACGTCAAGCGGCACCTCGACGCGATCAGCGCCCGCCCGGCCGCCGTGGCCGCACAGGGGCTGAAGGACAGGCACACCTTCAAGGCCGAGATGGACGACACGGCGCGCGGCTTCATGTTCCGCGCGACCCGGAGTGCCGCGTAACAGCGCCCGGATCAGGGGCCCGCGAGGGTCACGGAGACCATCGGCAGGGTGACGGCGAAGCCGTCGCCCGGCATCGGCGTGGTGCCGAGCGTCAGGCAGGCGGCGAGGCCGAGACAGAGGGCGAGACCGAGCAGCGAGGTCTCGAAGCCGCGATAGACCGATTCCATGGGAGGTCTCCTTCGCAAGAGACCGGCAGGATGCGCCCGACGGGTAAACGGATCGGTGCGCTGGCGCTCATCCATCGGGGGTCGGAGGCGGCGGGCTCCGCATACCCGTCCCGGCCGAGCCAGCCGATGCCGACGCGCCCGGTCATCGTGGACCAACCTTGGCGGTCCCGGCGAACCGGCGCGGTTCGCGCGAACGTCACGCGTCCGGAGGGCCTGCGACGCTCGCGAGTGGCACGCCGTCCGGCAGGACTCGGAGCGGTTAAAAAAGCAGCCGATGTTTCACGGGAAACATCGGCTGCCCCCGGTCACAGCAGCTTGTCGATCGTGATCGGCAGGTCGCGCACGCGCTTGCCGGTGGCGTGGAACACCGCGTTGGTGATCGCCGCCGCGGTGCCGACGATGCCGATCTCGCCCAGCCCCTTCACGCCGAGCGGGTTGGCCTTGTCCTCCTCGTCCACGAAGATCACGTCGATATCCTGGATGTCGGCGTGGACCGGCACGTGATACTCGCCGAGATTGTGGTTCATGAACCGGCCGAGGCGGTGGTCGAGCATCGACTCCTCCTCGAGGGCCGAGCCGATCCCCATCACCACGCCGCCCAGGATCTGGCTGCGCGCGGTCTTGGGGTTGAGGATCTTGCCGGCCGCAATCGCCGACACCACCCGGGTGAGCCGGATCTGGCCCAGCTCCTCGTCGACCTTGACCTCCACGAAGATCGCCGAGTGGGTGTAGGCCTGGTAGGTGTCGTTGAAGTCCTTGTCGGGGCCCGCCTCCTCGACCGCCTCGACCTTGTCGATGCCGGCGGCCCGCATCACGTCGACCATCGAGACGCTGCGGCCGGGATCGCCCGCCACCGAGATGCGGCCGTCCGAGAACACGGCGCGGTCGAAGTCGACATTGGCGAGCGGCGAGTTCTCCAGCCCGCGGGCCAGCTTGAACACCTGCTCGCCGACGTTGCGGCAGGCCTTCATCACGGCGGTGCCGGAGGAGGCCGCCGTCCAGGAGCCGCCAGCGACCGGCGCCTCGGGCAGGCGCGTGTCGCCGAGCTTGGTGGTGACCGATTCCATGGGCAGGCCCAGGGTGTCGGCGGCGATCTGGGTCAGGATCGTGTAGGTGCCGGTGCCGATGTCGCCGGTGGAGTTGCCCACCGTCAGCCGGCCGTCGGCGGTCAGGGTCGCGATGGCGTTCGACTGCATCATCATCGATTCCCAGACGCCCGTGGCGACGCCCCAGCCGACGAGTTCGCGGCCCTCGCGCATGGAGCGCGGCTCCGGGCTGCGCCTGGACCAGCCGAAGCGCTCGGCGCCTTGCGTGAAGCAGGCCTTCAGCTCCTTCGAGCCGAACGGCTTGCCCTCGGCGGTGGCGTCCGAGACCGCGTAGTTCTTCAACCGCAACGCGATCGGGTCCATCCCGGTCGCGTAGGCGAGCTCGTCCATGGCGGTCTCGATGGCGAAGACGCCCGTGACGGCGCCGGGCGCGCGCATGTCACCCGGGGTGGCAGTGTCGAGCTTCGCGATCCGATAGGTCAGGGCGACGTTATCGCAGCGGTAGAGCACGCCCGACCAGTTGACGACGACCTCCTGGTAATCCTCGAAGTGCGACGTGCCCTGCACGGCATCGTGCCGGAGCGCCGTCAGGGTGCCGTCGCGCTCGGCGCCGAGGGAGACGGTCTGCAGCGCCTCGCTCCGGTAGGTGAAGGACCACATCTGGTCGCGGGTCAGGGTCACCCGGACCGAGCGCTTCAACTCCTGGGCGGCCAGCATCGCCAGGAAGGCCTGGTATTGCGGGCGCAGGCCCGAGCCGAAGCCGCCGCCGAGATAGGGGTTGAGCACCCGGACCTGATCGGGCTTCAGGCCGAACACGTTGGCGAGATACTGGTGGCTGTTCGAGACGCCCTGGATCTTGTCGTAGACCGTGTAGGTCCCGTCCTCTTCGACCACCACCGTGGTGGCGTGCGGCTCCATCGGGTTGTGGTGCTCGTTGGCGAGCGTGTAGCCGCCCTGCACGCGGATCGGCGCGCGGCCGAACGCCTGGTCGGCGTCGCCCCACGGCTCCGGCGGCGGCTTGATGCCCTCGCGCTTGTAGGGCGGCTCGTAGGCGTCGCCGCGCGCGGCCGTGATGTCGGTGACGGGCTCCTGGGCCTCGTAGCGGACCTGGATCAGCGAGGCCGCGTAGCGGGCGGTCTCGAAATCCTCGGCCACCACCAGGGCGACCGGCTGCCCGCTGAACACGATCAGGTCGTCGTAGAGGGCGCGGAACGGCGAGCCGGGGGGCGCCACCGCATCCTGGAAGTTCTTGTCGCGCCAGGCGGTGCGCGGCCGGTTCTCGTGGGTGATCACCTTGAGGACGCCCGGCACCGCCTCGGCCTCGGCGGAGTCGATCGCCACGATCCGGCCCTTGGCGATGGCGCTCGACACGACCGTGCCGTAGGCGAGGTCCGGGGCGGCGAACTCGCCGGCGTATTTGGCGAGGCCGGTGACCTTGGCGGGTCCGTCGATGCGGCTGCGCGGGCTGCCGACGAAGGTGTCGCGGCCGGTGGAGCTGAAGGTCTGGGTCATCTGCGGGTGCCTACTGGATGCGCTTGTCGCTGAGCGACTGGGGCGTGCCGGCAGCGGCCTGTTCGAGGCCGCGCACGATGGCCCGCCGGGCGAGTTCGATCTTGAAGCCGTTGGCCGATTGCGGCTTGGCCTCGGAGACGATGAGGTCGGCCGCCTGCTGGAAGCTCTCGCGGGTGGCGGGTTTGCCCTCGAGCAGGGCCTCGGCCTCGCGGTTGCGCCAGGGCTTGTGGGCGACGCCGCCGAGCGCCAGCCGGGCGGTCTTGATCGTGTCGCCGTCGAGTTCGACGCCCGCCGCCACGGAGACCAGCGCGAAGGCGTAGGACAGCCGGTCGCGCAGCTTCAGGTAGGTGTAGTGCTGCGGGAACTTGCTGGCGGGCAGGTCGACCGAGACGACGATCTCGCCGGGGGTGAGGTTGGTGTCGATCTCCGGGCTATCGCCGGGCAGCCGGTGGAAGTCCGCGAACGGGATCGTACGCTCGCCCTGCGGCCCGCTGACCCGGACCGTCGCCTCGAGCGCCGCGAGGGCGACGCACATGTCGGACGGGTGGGTGGCGATGCAGGATTCGCTGGCCCCGAAGATCGCGTGGATGCGGTTGACGCCGCCGATCGCCGGGCAGCCGGAGCCGGGCTCGCGCTTGTTGCAGGGCGTGGCCGTGTCGTAAAAATAGTAGCAGCGGGTCCGCTGCAGCAGGTTGCCGCCCGTGGAGGCGGCGTTGCGCAGCTGCGCCGAGGCGCCGGCCAGGATGGCGTTGCGCAGCAGCGGATACTGCGCCGTGACCCGCTCGTCGTAGGCCACCTTGGCGTTGGTCGCGAGCGCGCCGAGCCGCAGGCCGTTTTCGTGGGCCTCGATGGCGTCCAGCGGCAGCCGGGTGATGTCGATCAGCCGGCCCGGCTTCTCGACGTCGTACTTCATCAGGTCGATCAGGTTGGTGCCGCCCGCGATGAACCGCGCGCCCGCCCCGTAGGCCTGGACCGCCTCCGCCACCGTGCCGGCGCGGACATAATCGAAGCGGTTCATCGGCCGGCTCCCTGCATCACGTCCTCGATGGCGTCGACGATGTTGGTGTAGGCGCCGCAGCGGCAGAGATTGCCGCTCATCGCCTCGCGGATTTCCTCACGCGACGTCGCATGGCCCTCGTTCATCATCCCGACCGAGGAGCAAAGCTGGCCGGGGGTGCAGTAGCCGCACTGGAAGGCGTCGTGCTCGATGAACGCCTCCTGGATCGGGTGCAGCGCGTTGCTGCCGCCGCGGTCGCCGAGCCCGGCGAGACCCTCGACCGTGGTGATCTCGGCGCCGTCCTTCATCACCGCCAGCGTCAGGCAGGCATTCACCCGGGTGCCGTTGACCAGCACCGTGCAGGCGCCGCACTGGCCATGGTCGCAGCCCTTCTTGGTGCCGGTGAGGTCGAGTTTCTCGCGCAGCAGATCGAGAAGGGTGGTCCAGGGCGCGACCTGGAGTTCCCGGCGCTGCCCGTTGATCGTCAGGGTGATGTCGAGGCCGGTATCGGCCCGCACCGGCGGACTGTGTTCGAGAAGCATGCTGTCGTCCACGATCTGGGCCGGCCGCGGGGCCGGGCGGGAAACGGATCGGTCAGGGCGGCAACGGGCGGCGGCGGGCAAGTGCTGCCAGGATGCCGCCAGAATGCCGAGTCGCCGGTCCTGTCGATAACCATTCCAATCTGCTCCCGTTCCGCCGACGAACGGTCTCAGTCTCGGGCGATCCAGGCGTTGCGGCGCCCGCCTCGCCTCGGGTAACCCTCGACGGGCAGAGTCCCCGCCGCACCCCGGAGCCCCCGATGGCCGCGCTCGACGCGATCCTCAACGACATCGACACGGACCTGGAGAACGCCCTCGAGCGGCTGTTCGCCTTCCTGCGCATCCCGTCGATCTCGACCGACCCCGCCTATGCCGGCGATTGCCGCGCCGCCGCCGCGTGGCTCGCCCAGGACCTCACGGCGCTCGGCTTCGAGACCTCCGTGGAGGACACCTCGCTGCACCCGGTGGTGCTCGCGACCAAGCCGAAGCCCGGTGCGCCGCACGTGCTGTTCTACGGCCATTACGACGTGCAGCCGGTCGATCCGCTCGACCTGTGGAAGACGCCGCCCTTCGAGCCGCACATCGCGAACGACGGCCAGGGCGGGAAGAAGATCGTCGGGCGCGGCGCCTCCGACGACAAGGGTCAGGTCATGACCTTCGTGGAGGCGTGCCGGGCCTACATCGCCATGAGCGGCGAGCTGCCCTGCGGCGTCACGATCCTGATCGAGGGGGCGGAAGAAAGCGGCTCGCAAGGGCTTCCCGAATGGGTCGCTCAGAATCGCGAGAAGCTCGGCTGCGACGTGGTGCTGGTCTGCGACACCGGCATGTGGGACCGGTCCACGCCGGCGATCACCTCGTCGCTCCGCGGGCTCGCGTATTTCGAGGTGAAGGTCACCTGCGCCGACCGCGACCTGCATTCGGGCTTCTTCGGCGGCGCCGCGCGCAACCCGATCCACGTGCTCGCCAAGATCATCGCGGACCTGCACGATTCCGATGGGCGGGTGACGATCCCGGGCTTCTACGACGGCGTGCACGAGCGGCCGCCCGAGGTGCTGGAGCAGTGGCGCGGCCTCGGCCTGACACCCGAGGCCCTGCTCGGGCCGATCGGCCTGAAGGAGCCGGCCGGGGAGCGCGGGCGGATGCCGATCGAGCTGGTGCAGTCGCGCCCGTCCTGCGACGCCAACGGCATCATCGGCGGTTATACCGGCGAGGGCACCAAGACCGTGATCGCCTCGACCGCCTCGGCCAAGATCTCGTTCCGCCTCGTGGACGACCAGGATCCGAAGGTTCTGGCCGAACGGTTCGAGGCCTTCGTGCGTGCGCGGGTGCCGGCGGACTGCACGGTCGAGGTCATCACCTACAAGGGCTCGCGGGCGATCAGCCTGCCCTTCGACATGCCGCAGCTCGGGGCCGCCAAGGCGGCGCTGGCCGAGGAATGGGGCGTGCCGGCCGTGACCGTGGGGGCCGGCGGCTCGATCCCGATCGTCGGCGACTTCAAGCGGCTGCTCGATCGCGACACGCTGCTGATCGGCTTCGGCCTGGACGACGACCGGATCCACTCGCCCAACGAGAAGTACGACCTGACGAGCTTCCACAAGGGCACGCGCTCCTGGGCGCGGATCCTCGCGGCGCTCGCTCAGGGCTGAGCACGGGGGCCGGGCGCCTGCATCTTGGCGTCGATCCAGGCCCACAGGGCCCGGATCTCCTCGGCGGCGGGGCTCGCGGGGGCGTATTCCGTGACGCCGAGCCCGGTCGCCAGGGCGTCCTGATGGTCGACCCGGTGGATGATGCCGGGCTCGGCCAGCACGCCCAGCGCCCGCAACTGCGCGGCATAGGCGCTGGTGCGGGGCGAGGGCGGCGGCGGGCACTGGTTCAGCACCAGGGCGAACCGGCCGCGCAGGCCGAGCGCCATCAGGGCCTGGAGCGTCGGGCGCGCGGCCACGATGTCGAGGCGCGAGGGCCGCACCGGCATCAGCACGAAATCCGCGCCCTTCAGGGCCGGCGCCAGCCCGGCCGCGCTGCCGGCGGTGTCGAGGACCACGAGGGTGGTGCCCTGCTGGGCGAGGATGTCCAGGATCTCCGGGAGCTGGGCGATCTCCCAGGGCTGGATCCGGTCGACCGCGACGGCGTCGCTGTCGCGCAGCGCTCCCCAGCCGGCCAGCGAGCCCTGCGGATCGAGATCGAGGGCGGTCACGCGCTCGCCCGCCTGCGCCGCCGCGACGGCCAGAGAGGCCGCCAGCGTGGTCTTGCCGGTGCCGCCCTTCTGCACCGCCACCGCGAGGATGCGCGGCTGGGCGCTCCGGCGCGGTGCGGTCTCCGATCCCTGTAGGGAGCCTGGGGAATCGATGACTGTCGGATCCATTCCCGGGGGGTCCATTCCTTGGGGATCCATTCCTTGGGGATCCATTCCTTGGGGATCCATTCCTTGGGGATCCATGCGTCTCCTGCCTGTCGATCTCGGGCCCGGTCCCCGCGACGATCGTCGCAGCGCCGGACGATGGCCGTCCCGACCCGTGTTGCGCGTGAGGCCCCGTCGCGCAGGCCCGGCCCGGCAGGGCACCGCCGCAGCGGCGACCGTACTCCAGCTATCCAGCTATCATGACGTTGAGATCATGAACACCGGAGGTCCGCGGGCGGCTCATCCGGAACAAACCAGAACCTCGGCAGCAGAGCCGAGTTTTCTACGGCTAAACGCAGCCTACGGACTCACTCTGATCTGCGACTACACCGCGTTTCTGACGATATAGTACGCAGAATCTTGGGAAGCGCATGACGGCTTCAGTGCGGTTCATAGCTTAACTGCCGTAGAAGTGTCAATAATTTTATTGATGATCAAGCAAGACACTAAAACCGACTGAAAACAGAAGGCCTCTAGCAATAACAGCGCCGATACCGAAGAGATCGACGAACACGAAATAGTTCCGGCATCATCGGCGCCCGGTCTGCGGGACGAAGTCCAGTACGGCCCCCGCTCCAGCCGCGCCGTCGGCTCCGGATGCCCGCCGGGCCGGGCCCCGGGCGGGATCGCCCGCCCGTCGCGGCGCGTTGGGCCGGTATGCCCGGTCCCGCGGGCCGCGAGGCCGCTGGGTCCGCCGGCCGCGGGACGCCGCCCCGCCAGCCCGCCCCCAGGAACCGCATGTCCCTCGACCGCCGCCGCCTGATCGGATCGGGCCTCGTCGCCCTCGCGGCCGGATCGGCTCAAGCCGCATCGCCCGCTACGCCATCGCCCGCCCCAGCGTCCGCCACGCCACCCGCCGGCCGCGAGCCCCCCACCAGCCGCCCCGCCGGGGTGCTGGAGCTGGCGATGGCGGCCAACGCCCCGTCCACGCCCACCGGCCTGGCGATCGCCCGGGGCGGCCGGATCTTCGTGATGATGCCGCGCTTCACCGGCTCGGAGCCGGTCACCCTCGGCGAGGTGCTCCCCGACGGCTCGGTGAAGCCCTACCCCGACGCGCGGGCCAACAAGCCGGACCCGAAGGACCCGCAGGCGACCCTGTTCCACGTCCCCAACGGGGTGTTCGACCGCAACGATGCGTTCTGGATCCTCGATTCCGGCCTGACCGAGGGCAAGAGCAAGCCGGTGCCGGGGGCCGCCAAGCTCCTCGAGATCGACATCACCCAGGACAAGATCCGCCGGGTGATCCCGCTCGATGCCGGCGTGGTGGCCGAGTCGTCCCTGAACGACCTGCGGGTCGACGTGCGCGACGGCCGGGCGCTCGCCTACATCACCGATCAGGGCCAGGGCGGCCAGGGCGCGATCCTGGCGGTGGACCTCGCCAGCGGGCGGGTGAGCCGGCGCCTGGCCGACCACCCGAGCACGGCCACCCAGGAGGGGCTGGTCAAGTTCGTGGAGCTGCGGCCGGTGATGGAGCAGAAGGGGGATGCCCCGGCCAAAAACCCCACGGGCGGCGCCAACGGCATCGCGATCAGCCCGGACGGCCGCCGCCTGTACTACGCGCCGCTGATGAGCCGGCGCCTCTACGCGGTGGAGACTGCGGCGCTCCTCGACCCGAACGTATCGGACGCGGCCCTGGCCGCCACGGTGCAGGATCTCGGCGAGAAGGGCATGACCGGCGGCCTGACCACCGATTCGCAGGACCGGGTCTATCTCAGCCTGCAGGAGCACAACGCCGTCGGCCGGCGCCTGCCGGACGGCACCGTGGAGGTGCTGGCCGCCGACCCACGCCTGATCTGGGCCGACACGTTCTGGATCACCCCGGACCGGTGGCTCTACATCTCGAGCGCCCAGGTCAACCGCCGGCCGGAATTCAACCGCGGCCAGGACCTGCAGCAGCCGCCCTATGCGATCCTGCGCATGCGCATCGACGCGGACCCGGTCCTGTAGTGGGATTCGGCACACCGCGGCAGGCCCGCCACGCGGTATGCGCCGAATCCTCGATGGCGCATCAGCTTCCGGATTGCCGTGATGGACCTCTCGCTCGATCCCGACTTCTTCGCCGTCCTCACCGGCAGCTACCGGCGGCGCCTCGGCGCGGCCTTGGTGCCGGAGCGGGCGGACGCGGCCTGGCTGTACGAGCAGGCACCCTTCGTGGTGCTGGCCCATGACGGCGGCGCCGACCCGCGCTTCGTCTACGCCAACCGGGCCGCCCAGGCCTGCTTCGGATACCGTCGCGAGGAACTCGTCGGCCTGCCCTCGCGGCTCTCGGCCGAGGCTCCCGAGCGCGCCGAGCGGCAGCGCCTCCTCGACGCCGTCGCCCGGGACGGCTTCACCCGCGGCTACCGCGGCCTGCGCATCGCCAAGGGCGGCCGGCGCTTCTGGATCGAGCAGGCGATCGTCTGGCAGCTCGACCGCGACGGCGTGAGCGTGGGCCAGGCGGCGACGTTTTCGGAATGGCGCGACGCGTGAGGTGGGGTCAGGCGCACCCTCTCGCGGATGGGGGGGTGGGTGACCTTCGACGCGCGCTGGGTTCCGCTTGCGGCCTGCCCCAGCCTCATGATCTGCCGTTAGCGTTTCTCTGAAGCAGCCGCTCGTCAGCCCTCCGGCAACTTCGGCTCGGGGTTGGAGCGGGACTTGGACGCTCGGCGAGAACCGGACACTCCTCCCACGGCCCGAGCCGGTCGCTTCTCGTCCGTCTGGATAAAACAAAAGCACACAGGAACAGGATCGCAATCAGACCCTACAAGAACTCAGCGAATGCTTGATTTGAATAAAATATATACTTCTATTTATTATCTGTATCTTATCATATGTAAAATTAACTAACAAACACTGGGCAGGGCAGGCGAATTATCAAGATCTAAATTTGATTTTGTCATGCGCTCTATTGTTTCCCGAGCAAGAACATAAAGCATCAGACGCGCCAACGCCCGCATTTCGGCCGATCCGGAGGCTAATACTGCCTGACAGGCATTGATACAGAGATCCGATATGACATCAAAATCTTCATCGTCGCTGCCTGTCATTTGAGTACCTTAATGTAAAACTCTCAACTTGTTGAGTTTCAGCAATCAGAGCCGTTTCACAAAGATTATCTTCGCCCACCATTCAAAGCTGCACCGCGTGATCTGCGGCGTTCGATATTGAGAGCGGCCCTTTGAAACCTCTTTAAAATCTATATAAGGGCGGACCTCCCAGATGCCGGATATCGGCAGCTAATGCCGCGATTCGGCAAAAAATAAGACAGACTCCAACACGCCGATCCCCATCGAAGGCTTCACTCTTTTCGACCCACGATGCACCTAGCAGGCAGCCAATGCTCCGCGACGCACTTATCGTAGATGCTCAGGGCAATGCTATCCGCCAGCATCATAAAATATACTCGGAGAGCTGGGAGGAAATCGAAGACTGGTCCAACAAAGTCTATATGCCTTATAGCGTAGTCCCTACAGGAAAAATTGTAGCACCCCGTTCTTTAATGCATTCTGCTCAAGTAGGGCGCATCACTATTACTCGATTTGCTTACGGAATTCCTGTCAATATCACCGGCCATCTGGACAAGATGGCGAACATTATTGTGCTTACGACACTGGAAGGTAAATCACGACATTATATTAATAAATCTGAGTCCGTAGAAATATTTAACAATAATAGTTTCATATTGGATTGCAGTAATGTTGACTATGATTTGGATTTTGACGAAGATCACCTTCAATTGAATATTACCATACCGCCAGATCTGATGGCTCAAGTTTGCCAGGATTGGTTTGGTTTTATCCCGGGCGATACTCTATGGCTTCATAAATGTGCTATTGGCGGCGCCGAGTCCAGTTGGTTGCGCTTAATAGAGTATGTTGTGAGCTGCATTGCGGAAGCACCGAACCAACTTGCTTATGGCCGGGCCGGGCGCCATCTCGAACAGATGATTTGTGTGCACTTGCTAAACGAATGGGCTTCACGTGCCGGATTGAACCTGAACGATCCATCGAACCGTTTGGCGCCGCGCGTTGTCCGTGGGGCAGAGCAATATATGGCCGATCATGCGGCCGAATTGCCGACGATGACGGAAGTCGCCCGTGCGGTCGGATGCAGCCTTCGAACATTGACTGAGGCGTTCCGCCGGTTCCGGGGCTACCCGCCCAGTCAATTTCTCAAAGAACGCCGTTTGCAAGGAACCCGGCGTGATCTTCTGAATGATCAATGCCCCAACGCAGTAGCAGATATAGCCGCAGCCTGGGGATTTATCAGCATGAGTGCATTTGCCAAAATCTACCGCATGCGGTTCCACGAGAAACCATCCGAAACGCTCCGAAAAAGATGAGACTGAATTTTTCCTGTTGTAGGCGGTGATTTCATTTTTTGATATTTGGATAATTCACATGGCTGACTCAGGCAAGGATCATAAAAAAAGAATAGCTTCGTTACATAAAATCGCCAAGTTGCTCAACAAGCCTATAGAAGACCTATATCAGAGCGACAATCTCATTGACCAATTTCGCATCATGATCCAGCTATGGGACGCCCTCCCGTCTGAAAATGATCGTAGTGCGATAATCTGCATTATGGCAGAGCGGATAAAAAGGAATACGTAAATATTCACAAGCCGAAATAGTTGCGGTGCATCGGATGCTATGCAGGCTCAAGCTATCATAGTCGAATAATATCTTATGTTCTCTAGGTGGGGTCACTTGGTCGGCTCGTCACCACGCGGCACGCGGCGCAAACGCGATTTGAGTTCCCAAGTCTGATTTTAGGATGCCGCTGCGGATCATTTGAGGGAACAGAGTAATCGCGAACCGCCATACGTCCCCATTCAAGCGGACGTCCGGTTTCTCCGGGTTAGCTCCCGAAAGCTGACCAGCAGCAAAGCACCCAACCCGAACGTCGGTCCTCGACCAACAAGCTGCCTCTGAGCGGACCGCCCGACTTTCTGCAACGGGTCGTGAGCGGGCTCGGCGACGATGTCCGTTTCCATGCATCGCCGCCCCAAAGCGAAAAGCGAGCAATCCCCCCCGCGGCGAACGGCAGCGCGCATCCGATCCCGCCCGCGCCGGCCCCCTCAGGCCCGCCCCTCCTGCACGGCGTGGCAGGCGACGCCGTCCAGCAGGGCCGGGACCTCGGTGCGGCAGCGGTCGTTGGCGAGCGGGCAGCGGGGGTTGAAGGTGCAGCCGGGGGGCGGGTCGATCGGGTTCGGGATCTCGCCGGAGACCGGCACCCGGGCGCGGCCGACATGGGCGAGGTCGGGCACCGCGTCGAGCAGCATCCGCGTGTACGGGTGGCGGGGCCGCGCGAACAGATCCTTTGCGGCCGCAACCTCGACCAGGCGGCCGAGATACATCACCCCCACCCGGGTCGCCATGTGGCGGACCACGGCGAGGTTGTGGGAGATGAACAGGTAGGTCAGCCCGAGCCGGTCCTGCAGGTCGCGCATCAGGTTGAGGATCTGCGCCTGCACCGAGACGTCGAGCGCCGAGGTCGGCTCGTCGCCGACCAGGAACTCCGCCTGGCTGGCGAGCGCCCGGGCGATGGCGACGCGCTGGCGCTGGCCGCCGGAGAATTCGTGCGGGTACTTCTTGGAATCGTCCGGGTGGAGGCCGACCAGGCCGAGCAGCTCGCCGACCCGGGCGCGGATCGCCCCCTCCCCCTGGATCAGGTTGAAGGCGCGGATCGGCTCCGCGATGATCTTGCCCACGCGCCAGCGCGGGTTCATCGACGCGTAGGGGTCCTGGAAGATCATCTGGATGCGCGAGCGCAGCCGCCGCCGCGCCGCCGCCTCCCGGGGATCGGTCATCGAGACCCCGGTGATCCGCACCTCGCCGGCGGAGGGCGGCAGCAGGCCGACCACCATCCGGGCCACGGTCGACTTGCCCGAACCGGATTCGCCGACGATCGCGAAGGTCTCACCCTTGGCGATGGTGAAGCCGACCCGGTCCACCGCCGTGAGGAACCGGCGGGGCTCGCGCTCGATCACCCGGTTCAGCCAGGGTTTCGAGACATCGAACAGGCGGCGCAGGTCGGTGACCTCGACATAGGCGCTCACGCCGCCTTCTCCGTGACGTCGTACAGGTGGCAGGCGACGCGGCTTTCGCCCACCAGGATCGGCTCCGGCCGCTCGACGCGGCAGCGGGCAAACACCTTCGGGCAGCGCGGGTTGAAGGCGCAGCCCTGCGGGATGGCGGTGAGCCGCGGCATCGAGCCGGGGATCTGGCTGAGCCGGTCGGCCTCCTGCGACAGGGTCGGGATCGCCCCCATCAGGCCGACCGCGTAGGGGTGGTGCGGCTTTGCGATCACGGAGGCGACCGGGCCGATCTCGGCGACCCGCCCGGCATACATCACTGCGACCCGGTCGGCGGCCTCGGCGATCACGCCCATGTCGTGGGTCACCAGCATCACCGCGGTGCCGTGCTCGCGGCACAGGCGCTTGAGCAGGGTGATGATCTGCGCCTGGACCGAGACGTCGAGCGCCGTGGTCGGCTCGTCGGCGATGATCAGCTCCGGCTCGGCGGCGAGCGCCAGCGCGATCACCACGCGCTGGCGCATGCCGCCCGAGAATTCGTGCGGATAGCCGTCGATCCGCCGCTCGGGCGCCGGGATGCCGACCTCGGCGAGCAGGTCGATGGCCCGGGTGCGGGCCGCCCGGGCGGAGAGGTCGGTGTGGGCCCGCAGGGTCTCGACGATCTGGTCGCCGACCCGGAACAACGGGTCCAGCGAGGTCAGCGGGTCCTGGAAGATCATGCCGATCCGCTTGCCCCGCACCCGCCGCATCGCCTCGGGGGGCAGGTTGTCGATGCGCGCGCCGCGCAACGTGATCGCGCCGCCGCTGATCCGGCCGGGCCGGTCGATCAGCCCGATCACCGCCGAACCGGTGACCGACTTGCCGGCCCCGGATTCGCCGACGACCCCCAGGATCTCGCCCCGGCCGATGTCGAACGAGACCCGGTCGATGGCGGTGAGCGGCCCGCGCCGCGTGTCGAACGTGACCGTGAGGTCGCGCACGGAGAGGATGGTTTCGGTCATTGCAGCTTCGGATTGAGCGCGTCGCGCAGCCAATCCCCCAGGAGGTTGATGGCGATGACGAGGCCGGCCAGCGCCAGGCCCGGGAAGGCGACGATCCACCATTCGCCGGAGAACAGGAACCGGTTGCCGGTGCGGATCAGGGTGCCGAGCGACGGCATGGTCTCGGGCAGGCCGGTGCCGAGGAACGACAGGGTCGCCT
The DNA here is from genome assembly GCF_979253755.1 of Methylobacterium sp. AC315. Classification (NCBI taxonomy): domain Bacteria; kingdom Pseudomonadati; phylum Pseudomonadota; class Alphaproteobacteria; order Hyphomicrobiales; family Methylobacteriaceae; genus Methylobacterium; species Methylobacterium sp. AC315. Next base: position 22,352 of record NZ_CEEDEA010000018.1, on the reverse strand, counting down.
CGGTGATGATCGCCAGCGCCAGGTTGATCGTCGCGATGACGAAGACCGGCCCGGTGACGTTGGGCAGCACGTGGCGGACCAGGATCACCGGGGGCGTCAGGCCGATCAGCCGGGCGGCCTGGACGTAGTCCTTGCCCTTCTCGACCATCACGGAGGAGCGCACCGTGCGGGCGTACTGGACCCAGAACGACAGGCCGATCGAGATCACGATCAGCCCGATCAGCGGCCCGACATCCAGCGCGCCGCCAAAACTCGCCCGGGCGACGCCGTCCACCACCAGGGCGATCAGGATCGCCGGGAAGGTGAGCTGCACGTCGGCGACCCGCATGATCAGCGTGTCGAGGGCGCCGCCCGCATAGCCGGCGACCAAGCCCAGTGCGATGCCGAGCACGCCGGAGGTGATCACCCCGAGCACGCCCACGATCAGCGACAGGCGCAGGCCGTACAGCACCGCCGAGAGCACGTCCCGGCCCTGGTCGTCGGTGCCGAGGTAGAACGGCGCCTGGCCGTCCGCCTGCCAGATCGGCGGCAGGTTGGAGTTGATCAGGTCGAGCTGGGCCGGGTCGTAGGGGTTCTGGGGCGAGATCAGCGGGGCCGCCACCGCGAGCCCGACCATCAGCACCGTGGCGAGCAGCGCCACGATCGCGGTCTTCGAGCGCAGGAAGCTGGCGACCAGGTCGGAATCGCGCCAGCGCGCGAGCCGTCCGGGCGTGGCCGCCGCCAGCGGGACCGGCGGCGCGTTGCCGGCGTCGCTATCACGTCCGCTCATGCCGGCCTCACGCGGTCCGCGCGGACGACAGCCGCAGGCGCGGGTCGACCACGGTGTAGAGGATGTCGACCACGAGATTGATGGTCACGAAGATCAGCGCGACGAGCAGCAGGTAGGCGGACATGATCGGGATATCGACGTTCTGCACGGCCTGGACGAACAGCAGGCCCATGCCGGGCCACTGGAACACCGTCTCGGTGATGATCGAGAAGGCGATGACCGAGCCGAGCTGCAGCCCCGCGATGGTGATCACCGGCACGAGGGTGTTCTTGAGGGCGTGGCGCAGGTGGACCGCCCGGGTGGAGAGGCCCCGGGCGCGGGCGAAGCGGATGTAGTCGGTGCGCAGCACCTCCAGCATCTCGGCGCGCACCAGCCGCATGATCAGCGTCATCTGGAACAGGCCCAGCGTGACGGACGGCAGGATCAGCGCCTTCAGGCCCGACCAGGTGAGGAAGCCGGTGGTCCACCAGCCGAGCCGCACCGTGTCGCCGCGCCCGTAGGAGGGCAGCCAGCCGAGCGTCACCGAGAACAGGTAGATCAGCAGGATGCCGATCAGGAAGGTCGGCAGGCTGATGCCGATCAGCGAGACCGCCTGGAACAGCCCGGCGAGCCAGGAATCCCGGCGCAGCGCGCAGTAGACCCCCATCAGGACGCCGACCACGAGCGCGAACACCGTGGCGCAGAAGGCGAGTTCCAGGGTCGCCGGCATGCGCTCGGCGAGCAGCTGCGAGACCGGCTGGCGGAACTGGTACGAGATCCCGAGCCGGCCCCGGACCACGTCGCCGGCGTAGCGGGCGAACTGCATCAGCACCGGATCGTCGAGGCCGAGGCTCTTGCGGATCTCGGCCCGCTCGGAGGCAGGCGTGTCGGGCCCGACGATCTGGTTCACGGGGTCGCCCGCGAACCGGAACATCGAGAACGCGATGAGCCCGACGACCGCGAGCACCGCGGCCGCCTGGATCACCCGGCGCAGCAGGAAGGCGAGCACGCCCGGGCCCTACTGCGGGTCTTTCGAGACCCAGTAGAGCAGGAGCAGGTTGTCGGCGCGCTGGGTCAGGTGGACCTTCTTGGAGACGCCCCAGGCCAGGGCCTGCTGGTGCAGCGGGATGTAGCCCCAGTCGGCGCTCAGGACGTCGAAGCCCTCCTTGATCAGGGCGTCGCGCTTGGTCTTGTCGGTCTCGCCCTCGACCTTGTCGGCGATCTCATCGATCTTCGGGTCGCAGTAGCCCGCGAGGTTCCAGCTGCCGCGTCCCGACTTGTCGCCGGGCTTCCGGCAGCCGACGATCTCGTAGAGGATGTTGTGGCTGTCGAGCGACGACGGCGTCCAGCCGAGCAGGTAGAACGAGGTGTCGAAATTCGGGGCCAGCACCTTGGCGAAGTACTTCGCCTTCGGCTGAGCGTTCAGGTTCACCTTGACGTTGATGCGGGCGAGCATCGAGACCACCGCCTGGCAGATCGCCTCGTCGTTGACGTAGCGATCGTTGGGGCAATCCATGGTCAGCGAGAACCCGTCCGGGTAGCCGGCCTGGGCCATCAGCTCCTTGGCCTTCTTGAGGTCGGTGGCCGGGCGCTTGAACTCGGCCCCGCGGTCGTAGAGGCTCGGAGCGATCATCAGGGCGGAGGGCACGGCCTGCCCGCGCATCACGCGCTTGGCGATCGTCTCCTCGTCGATGGCGAGGTAGAACGCCTCACGCACCTTGATGTCCTTGAACGGGTTCTTGCCCTTGACGCTCGAATCCTTGAGCTCGTCCCGGTCCTGATCCATGCCGAGGAAGATCGTGCGCAGCTCGGGGCCCGCCATCACGATGGCGGTGCCGCTGGCGTTCACCCGCTGCTGATCCTGCAACGGCACCGGGTCGATCCAATCGACCTCGCCCGAGAGCAGAGCGGCGACGCGGGTCGCCGGGTTGGCGATCGTGGTCAGCACCGCCTCGTCGAGGTTCGACTCGACCTTGCCCCAGTAGCCGGGAAACTTCTTGAACACCGTCTTCACGCCGGGCTGGTGCTCGGCGATCACGAACGGGCCGGTGCCGTTCTCGTGCAGGGTGGCGTAGCTCGGGCTGGTGGCGTTGGCCGGGGTCGGCTGGGCGGCGCCGTTCTTCTCCGACCAGCTCTTCGACATGATCAGCCAGGTCGGGAACTGGGCGAGCGCGATGGGGTTCGGCTTCTTCAGCACCATGTCGACGGTGTGGTCGTCGACCTTCACGAACTCGGCGTCGGCCGGGACGTTCGTGGTGAAGTTCGAGCCCGAGGCCCGGACGCGCTGGGCGGAGAAGAGCACGTCGTCGGCGGTGAACGGCGAGCCGTCGTGGAACGTGACGTTCTTGCGCAGGTGGAAGCGCCAGCGGGTCGGCTCCGGCGTCTCCCACGATTCGGCCAGTCCGGGGGCGAATTTAAGGTTCTTGTCGAGGGTGACCAGCGACTCGTAGGCCGCCTGCTGCATGCCCTCGGTGAAGCTCTCCTTGAGGGAGTAGGGATCCAGCGACTTGAGATCGCCCTGGAACGCGAAGCGGAACACGTTGGCGGCCTGCGCGGGCAGCGCCGCCAGCGCGAAGGTCGCGACCGCGCCTGCGGCCACGCCGCGGGCGAGGATCTTCAGGGTCGAACGGGACAAGCGGATCTCCGAAACCGTGGAAGTTGATGGCAGGCCGCCACCACCAGCGCAGGGGTTGAGCCTAGGCCGAGAGAAGCGCGCGGGCAAACCGCGCCGGCCACACACCCACAGCAAGGTTCGGACCATCCGCATACAAAATGCAGGGTGATGGTCGACGGTGTTCAGACATCGACGGGTGCAAGCCGACGGCTGCGCGCGTCAGGTGTCGGTGATCCGTGGCTCGCGGGAGGGCCGATCCGGAGGTGACATGCGCCGGCCCTCCCCTGCGGAGGGGAGGGAAAACGCGTCGCGGTTCAGGCGCCCGATCCCGCCCCTACTCGGCCGCCGCCGCGTGGTGGGGCCGCTGCGCCGCCGCCTCGCCCGCGCCCCGCTCGCCGTCGGCCACGGCCTTGCGCCGGAACAGGCGCATCACCACCACGAAGAACACCGGCACGAAGAACACCGCCAGCACGGTCGCGGTGATCATGCCGCCCATCACGCCGGTGCCGATCGCCTGCTGGCTCTTCGAGGCGGCGCCGGTGGCGATGGCCAGCGGCACTACGCCGAAGATGAAGGCGAGCGAGGTCATCACGATCGGCCGGAACCGGAGCGTCGAGGCCTCGATGGCGGACTGGATCACCGAGGTTCCGGGCTTCCAGAGGTCCTTGGCGAACTCCACGATCAGGATCGCGTTCTTGGCCGAGAGGCCGATGATCGTGATCAGGCCGATCTTGAAGTACACGTCGTTGGGCATGCCGCGCAGGTAGACGGCCGCCACCGCGCCGATCACGCCGAGCGGGATCACCAGCAGCACCGAGACCGGGATCGCCCAGCTCTCGTAGAGCGCGGCCAGGCACAGGAACACGATCAGCACCGAGAGCGCCAGCAGCAGGCTGGCCTGGCTGCCAGCCTGCTTCTCCTGGAACGACTGGCCGGTCCAGGCATAGCCGAAACCCTTGGGCAGCTGCAGCATCAGCCGCTCCATCTCGTTGATCGCGTCGCCCGAGGTGTAGCCGGGGTTCGGCTCGCCCGTGATGCGGACCGACTGGTAGCCGTTGAAGCCGACGATCTGGCTCGGCCCCATGCCCCATTTCAGCTCCGCGAAGGACGACATCGGCACCATCGTGCCGCCGGCGTTCTTCACCGCGTAGTTGAGGATGTCCGAGGCGTTCATGCGCTGGAGCTGCTCGGCCTGGACGTAGACGCGCTGCATCTTGCCCCGGTTGGGGAAGTCGTTGGTGTAGACCGAGCCGAGGTTGAGCTGGATCGTGGCGTTGATGTCCTCGAACTTGACGCCGAGCGCCGCCGCCTTCTCGCGGTCGACGATCAGCTCCGCCTGCGGGGTCGGCGGCAGACCCTCGATCTTCACCTTCTGCAGGATCGGGCTGCCTTGGGCGAGCTTGAGCAGCTGGTCCTGGGCCGAGAGCAGGGCCGCGTAGCCGCGGTTCGCCCGGTCCTGGAGGCGGAACGAGAAGCCGGCGGCATTGCCGAGGTTGTCCACCGGGGGCGGCTCCTGGGCGTCCACGGTGGCGTCGCGGTAGTTCGCCAGCGCCGCGTTGGTCCCGGCCACCAGGGCGGCGGCCGAGTTCTTCGCGTCGCGCTCGCTCCAGGGCTTCAGGGTCACGAAGGCCTGGCTGGTGCTCGGGGCCTGGCCCGAGAACGAAAAGCCGTTGAGCATGGTCACGGTGGCGACGCCGGGTTGCGCCAGCAGGTGCTCCTCGACCCGGCGGTTGGCCTCCTGGGTGCGGTTGTAGGAGGCGCCGGGGGGCGTCTGGATGTCCACCGTGAAGAAGCCCTGGTCCTCCACCGGCAGGAAGCCCTCCGGCAGGTTGACGAAGGCGTAGGCCGTGCCTGCCACCAGGGCGAGGTAGACCAGCATCACCCGGCCGGACTTGCGGATGAGGCCCGCCACGCCGCGGCCGTAGCGGGCGGTCTCGCGGTCGACGAAGCGGTTGAACATCCCGAACACGCCGCCCTTGGCGTGGCCGTGGCCCTTGACCACCGGCTTCAGGAAGGTCGCGCACAAGGCCGGCGTCAGCGACAGGGCCAGCAGCGCCGAGAACGCGATGGAGGTGACCATGGCGATCGAGAACTGCCGGTAGATGATGCCCACCGAGCCGGGGAAGAACGCCATCGGGATGAACACGGCCATCAGCACCAGGGTGATGCCGATGATCGCCCCGGTGATCTGCTCCATGGCCTTCTTGGTGGCCTCCTTGGGGGGCAGGCCCTCCTCGTTCATGATCCGCTCGACGTTCTCCACCACCACGATGGCGTCGTCGACCAGGATGCCGATGGCCAGCACCATGCCGAACATGGTGAGCACGTTCACCGAGAAGCCGGAGATCCACATCACCGTGACCGTGCCCATGAGGGCGATCGGCACCACGATGGTGGGGATCAGGGTGTAGCGGATGTTCTGCAGGAACAGGAACATCACCAGGAAGACCAGCACCACCGCCTCGACCAGGGTGTGCAGCACCTTCTCGATCGAGGCCTCGACCGCCGGGGTGATGTCGTACGGGATGTCCCACTTCAGGTCCGGCGGGAAGAACTGCGACAGCTCCACCATCTTGGCGCGGATCGCCTTGGCGGTCTCCAGCGCGTTGCCGTCGGGGGCCAGCGTCACCGAGATGCCGGCGGCCGGGCCGCCGTTGAGCCGGGTCGAGAACTGGTAGGCGTCGCCGCCGAGCTCGATCCGGGCGACGTCGCGCAGGCGCACGTTCGAGCCGTCCGAGTTGGCCCGCAGCACGATCGCGCCGAAATCCTCGATGGTGCCGAGCTGGCCCTTCACGATGATCGGCACCGTGACCGCCTGCTTGGTCGGGCTCGGCTGGGCGCCGACCGAGCCGGAGGCGACCTGGATGTTCTGGTTGCGGATCGCCTCGGTCACGTCCTCGGCGCTCAGCGACAGGCCGCGCAGCTTGTCCGGATCGACCCAGACCCGGAGCGAGCGCTCGGTGGAGTAGAGCGTGGCGCGCCCGACCCCGGGAATGCGCCGGATCTCGTTGATGACGTTGCGGATCAGGAAGTCGCCGAGGCCCACCTCGTCCATCGACCCGTCCTTGGAGATCAGGGTGATGATGTTGAGGGTCGCAGCCGAGGCCTCCTCCACCAGGATGCCCTGCTGGCGGACTTCCGCCGGCAGGCGGGCCTCCACGCGCTTCAACCGGTTCTGCACCTCCACGGAGGCGAGCGCCGGGTCGGTGCCGGGCAGGAAGGTCGCGGTGATGTTGACCGAGCCGAACGAGTCGGTGGTCGACTCGAAGTTCATGATGTCGGCCGCGCCGTTCAGCTCATCCTCGATGAGCCGGGTCGTGCCGACGTAGAGGCTGTCCACCGAGGCGCCGGGATAGGCCGTGGACAGGGCGATCTGCGGCGGGGCGATCACCGGGTACTGCGCGATCGGCAGGTTCGGGATCGCCAGGGCGCCGCCCAGGCAGATGAACAGGGCCACCACCCAGGCGAAGACCGGGCGGTCGATGAAGAAGCGTGCCATGGTCGAGGTCTCCCGGGCTCAGTGGCGGTTGACCGCGGCCGCGCGCGGGGCGACCTGCGCCTTATCCCCGGGCTTCTGGTCGCCAAGCTTCTGGTCACTTGGCTTCTGGTCACTTGATTTCTGATCACTTGGCTTCTGGTCGCCGGCCGCGTCGGGGGCTTCGTCGGCGTCGTGCTTCGGGCTCTCCTCGCCGTGGAGCGGGGTCTGGTCCAGGGGCTTCACCTTCACGCCCGCGGTGATCTTCTGGACGCCGTCGACGATCACCCGCTCGCCGGCCTTGAGCCCGTCCCGGATCAGCCAGTTCTGCCCGACCACCGGCCCGACCTCGACCGGCTGGCGCATCACCGTGTCGTCGGCCCGGACCAGCCAGACCTCGGCGCGGCCGTCCTCGGTGCGCTGGATGGCCTGCTGGGGCACCGCGATGGCGTCGGAATCGATGCCCTGCTTGATCCGGGCGCGGACGTACATGCCCGGGAACAGCTCGTCGTGCGGGTTGGGGAACTGCACCCGCAGGGTCACCTGGCCGGTGCTCGGATCGGCGGTGACGTCCGAGAACAGCAGGCGGCCGGCCAGCGGGTAGAGGGAGTTGTCGTCCATGATCAGGTGGACGTTGGCGGTGTTGTCCTCCAGCCGGGCGAGCTCGCCGCTGGCCAGATCCCGGCGCAGGCGGTTCAGTTCGCCCACCGACTGGGTGATGTCGACGTAGATCGGGTCGAGCTGCTGGATCGTGGCGAGCGCTCCCGTCGAGCCCGGCTCGATCAGGGTCCCCTCGGTGAGCAGCGCCCGGCCGATCCGGCCGGTGATCGGCGCGCGCACGTCGGTCCAGCCCAGGTTGAGCTGCGCCCGGTCCCGGGCCGCCTTGGCGCCGGCGACCTCGGCTTCCGCCTGCTTCTTGCCCGCGAAGGCGGCGTCGTACTGCGCCTGGCTGGCGGTGGCCCGGGTCAGCAGGGTCTCGAGCCGGTCGGCCTGCTGCCGGGCCAGCACCAGGGCGGCCTCGTGGCGGGCCAGCACGGCCTCCGCGCTCGCCAGCTCGACCTCGAACGGGGCCGGGTCGATCTTGTAGAGGATGTCGCCTTCCTTGACCTGGCTGCCCTGCTCGAACAGGCGCTTGACCACGAGGCCGGAGACCCGCGACCGGACCTCGGCGATCCGCATCGGCGCCACCCGCCCGGGCAGGTCGCGCAGGTAGGGGATCGCCTGCGGGGTCACCGTGACGAAGCCGACCTCCGGCACCGGCGGGGTCGGCGCGGCCACCTGCCTCGGGTTGCAGGCCGCGAGGCCGAGCGCCAGCAGGGCGGACGCCCCCAGGACGGTCACGCGCGGCGTGGCGCGCCGGACGGGGGACGGGAATTGGGCGGACGAAGTGCGGGTCACGGGTTCCGACGCTCCTGGAATAACATGCGTCTGCAGAGGCCGGCGCGGCGCTGAAAGGGCCGCGCCTCGTCGAGGCGGATCGCGCATTCCCCCGAAAGGGGTTTTCCGGCTTCCGGACGGACGATGCTGCACGATCGAGAGTTTGGCCCGCCACGCCGGATCCGGGATCCGGCACGAGGGCCTCGCGCCGCTAGGGCGCAGATCGGGCGCCTGGCCGGCGGAACCGGCGGCGCGGATCAGGCCGCCCGGGGCGGCCGGTGCAGGGCTTCGTCCGGTCCGGACGCCGGCGCGACGGCCGGGGCATAACCGTAGGATGCGGCGGAGACGTGACGCGGCCGGGGCGCTTCCACGGGGCGGCGCGGGAGCCCGAGTTCGCCGACGACCTCGAGATCGGCCGGACACAGGTCGGTGCCGTCGAACAGCGCCCGGCGGGCCTCGGAGCCGGCCTTACGCGTCTCGATCTTGCGCGTCTCCACCCCGCGCGCATCCGACAGCACGGCCACGGCCTGGCTCGTCACCCAGCAGGCCGGGCCCGCCACGGGGGCGGCCCGGGCCGGCCGGGGCGCGGCCATCAGCGCAGCCGCCGCGACGACGAGCATCGCCAGCACGGCGAGGCTCCGGACGAGGCGGTCCGGCGGGCCCGCGACGCGGCGGGCCAGAAGGGCGACGGATCGGATCACGGTCCCGAGATAAGCATGGCCGTCCCCCGGCGCAATCACCCACGGCGTCGCGCCGGGCTGATGGCTTGCGGACGTGCGGGGCGCGCAGGCCACGTCACAGGGCTGTCGGTCGCGACGCTTTACACGGCGCGACGCGCCGAGCCCGCAATCCGGGATCTCGATCGCATCGTGCGGCTCGATGAGGCGATGCCGGATGACGGCGACCCGATGCCGGCCGGCGCCGGGGGTACGGTCGTGTACGTCGCTCCGGGTATGCAGACCCGCATCGTGGAACTTGCCGAGGCCGACGGGGCGCGGGTGACCATCCCCGCCACGGCGGCGATTCCCGCCGACCGGCACCTCGGGTGACCACGCGGCGGCCGATCCCCGAGCATGTCGTCCGGGGCATCGCGCCCGGGACGATCGGCATAAACTTATTCGTCCATCCCAACGGACAGGTCGCGTCACTGAACCTGTATGGCTTGGGCCCGGCCGTGAGATTGAATGTGAAGCTTGGCACCGTTCCCGTGAATTCTTAAGACTGCGCGCCCTGATATTGAAATGTCAGCGTCCTCGCGTGGCGCCACGTCGACCTCACCGCTCCCTGAGATACGGATCGTCGCGCGCTGCGTCTCAAGTCGACCGAGATCCGCGCTTCCCCTGCCCGAGGCCCGAAGCCAGATTTCTCTGACGTCGCCGTCCGCGGTGATCCGTCCGATGCCGTGCCTCGTGATTTTCAAGACATCCTGCCTGATGTTGTTCAGGTCGAGGTGCGCGGTGCCGTGGATGGTCCACTCCGCAACCGGGGGGCCGACGAGATGGACGACAAGATCGGTGGGATAGCAGTCCTCGTAGTCTTTGCTATCCCATTCGAGCTGGCCATCGCGCAGGCGCACATGGCTCGCGAGATCTGCGTTGCCGGTCACTGTCGCTTCAGCTTTCGGACCCGGCCGATATTGAACCCGGGCCGGGATTCCGATGTCGATGGAGTGGCTTCCGCTCCACCCGAGGTCGACACTGGTGCGAGGGGCACTCGCGCTCGACTCCTTCATGGCGTCACACCAGGAGCGACGGCCATCGGTCCGCGCCGTCACGAAGGTCGGAACAGCGATCGAGGAGCATACGACAAATAGAATCCGGGCGCAGGATGCGCTTTTCATGAGACGGCCCCGCATCGCCCAGCCCCTATGTTGCACCCCGCCCGACCGAGAACGAATTGTCCGGGCCATTTTGACTTGATCGATGCGCCCTATAATCTTGCGTGATTCCTAGACCTCGTCAGGACACCATCAGACGCGGGCCTGTCACGTCCGTCAAGGTGGCATGAAATCGTTGGGCGCCCACCGCATACTCTTGACGAGACCCAGGCTGCGATGTGGGCCGAGGCGGCCGGAGATCTTTCGGAAAGGCGGCGGGATCCGCTCTCTGGGGAACGTTGCCCGCCGCGCTAAAATCCGCCGCCCCATCTGGGGACGCGACCCGCGATACGGAGACTTCTGCACGCCACGCGCGATGGCCGGGATCCCGTCTTCGAGCCCCGACGGTGCAGCAGGCGTTTTGCGAAGGGCTCTTCGAGCGGCGCGTGGTTCTCGCGGGTGCAGGGTCCGTTCGCCAAACCCCAGCTCCACGCCGGGAGCAGAGTGTTGCGCCCACCACACATTCACGCCCGGAAATGCCCCCTCCCCCCGGCCGGCCTCAACCTCGCCGCGAAGTCCGGGCCGGTTCGCCCCAGGGATCGCGGCCCGGCCGCGACGGCCGACGCCGTCGGCAGAAACCGGCCAAGCGACCGGCCAAGCGACCGGCCAAGCGACCGGCCAAGCGGAGAGGATGACAGACCATGTCGAGACGGATCGCGATGCTCGCGCTCGCAGGCGCCCTGCTGGGGAGCGCGCCCGCCTCCGCCGGCCCGATCGATAGCGGCCCGCTCGCGGATTTCCTGAACGTCTTCCGCAGCCAGGCGATCCCGCGCGAGACGATCGGCTGGAACAGCACCGAGAAGCCCGGCACCATCGTGATCTCCACCCGCCAGCGCCGGCTCTACTACATCCTCGGGAACAGCGAGGCGATCCGCTACGGCGTCGGCGTCGGCCGGCAGGGCTTCTCCTGGTCCGGCACCAAGACGGTGACGATGAAGAAGGAATGGCCGGCCTGGCGTCCGCCGCAGCAGATGCTGGCCCGCCGCCCGGACCTGCCGCGCTTCATGGCCGGCGGCCAGGACAACCCGCTGGGCGCCCGCGCCCTCTATCTCGGCTCGTCGCTCTACCGGATCCACGGCTCGAACGAGCCCGAGACGATGGGCGCCGCGGTGTCCTCGGGCTGCATCCGCATGACCAACAAGGACGTGGTCGATCTCTACGACCGGGTCCGGGTCGGCACCAAGGTGGTGGTGCGGGACTGACCGCGCCGCCGGTCGGCCCGGGCCGACAGCCGGGGTCCGGGATCCAGAGACGCCGACGTGTCAAGCTCTTGCACGCGCAGCATTTCTGGGTTCCGGGCCCGCCTGCTGCGCCCCGGAACGACGGCGCGGGTTATCGGCTATGGGGGACCAATCCTCGGGCGATGAATCGTCCAGCGCGTGTAATCCGTGGCCCTCGTGGGTCGGGGATGGGGGTGGCGCCGGACGAGGCGCAGCGGCGCCCCCTGCCCCCTCGATCGATGCCTGAACGTCGTGGGCGCCCGGGACACGGAATGCGGGCCCCGGGCGCGGGCGCCGATTTCCGTTGTCGATTCGTCTCACGCCCTCCCGCGGCGCACCCCGCACGCCAGGGTATTGCGACCGCCATGCGCACCGAACACCCAACCGAAAGCCCCGTTCCTCCACAGAGACCGGCCACCACTCTGTATTAGATTTACATGTCCAGTATTTACATTATCAATTAAGAACGTTCGATGCACTGCATTGACGGGCGCATAATCCCCATGCCTACTGGGCGACACGTCCAAGGTTCAGCTTAAAGTCGGCGTGGGCCGAGGCAGAAAGTCCGTTCGATGCTTCCGCCCGCGGCGACCGCGAACCCCAGACACCGCGAAGCCCGCGGCCGCCGCGAGCCGCCCGGCGTGGCCGGCCCGGACCGGCTGCGCCGGCGCGACCGCGGAGCACGCGCGGCGGGGCTGGTTGCGAAACCCGGGCGGGTGAAGCGGGCGGCCCTGCTGATCGCGGCGGCCCTGCTGGCCCCGGTCGGCGCGGTCGTGGTCGTCGGCACCGCCGCCCGGGCCGAGACGGTGGAGGATGCGGGCGCCGGCGGGCGGGCGGACGCTGCGCGCGGGCCAGCGAACCACCGGGCGGTGGCCGGGGTGCCGCTCGCCGCCGCGACCGCGATGGCCGCGCCGCCGCCCTCGTACTTCTCCTTCTCGGACACGGTGATCAGCTACCGGTTCCAGGGGCCCTCGGCGGAGCCCGGCCTCTCGGTGCGGCGGCCCGACGGGACGGCGAAGGGCCGGCTGGTGCCCCGCGAGGTGCCCAAGAACGTGGTCAACCTGTTCCACGCCAATTCCTGGGCCTACGGCACCAACCTGATCTCCCTCGACATCCTCCAGTCGGGCTCCCAGGACGCGGCGGGCGACAAGCTGGGCCAGAGGAAAAATTACGGCGCCACGGAGGTCTACCTGATCTACCGGGGCGTCCTGAGCCCGAACAAGATCTTCGACACCACCGCGTTCGCGATCCCGGGCCTGGTCAAGGATATCGGGCTGGCGTTCGGGGCCGACGTCAACACCAAGAACACGACGTTCGATTCCGAGAAGCGCGCCGGCACCTTCGGGCTCAACTTCGCCTTCGACGTGCCGGTCGGGTTCGTGAACCTGAAGGTCCAGGCCTACAAGGAATTCTCCCGCAACGGTTTCGCCGGGGACCCTCCGCGTCAGGAAAGCGGCATCCCGGCGATTCCGGGCTTCGATTATTCGCATTTCCGCAGCGTCGAGTTCAAGACGACGCCGGAATTCGAGCTGACCTACACGATCCCGCTGGCCTTCACCGGCCTGCCCCTGGCGCTGGCCGGGTTCAACACCATCGTGATGCCCAAGGGCCGCTACGGCGACGTCAACCAGTACCGGACGAAGACGGAGTTCGTCTCGCAGACCAACCTGGTGCTGGATATCGGGCAGCTGCTCGAGCACGCCCCCAACCGGGTCGAGGCGTTCGTCGGCTTCCAGTACTGGCACAACAAGTTCGGCGGCGATCCCCGGTCCACGATCAATACCGAGGAGAAGGCGCTGATCGCCGGCGTCGCCTATCACCTCAAGTAAGGGCGCCCGCAGCACCCATCCCGGGATCGCCCGTTCTGGCGCGCAGATCGCCGGGCGCGTGGTCGAAGCGGCGGCGGAAGGCGCGGTTGAAGGTCGGCGCGTCGGTGAAGCCGCAGGCATACGCGATCGTGGCGATCTTCAGCCGGTCCTGGCCCGGCGCGGTCAGGCGGCGGTGGGCGAGGTCGAGGCGCGCGTCGCGGATCGCCGCCGCGATGCCGTCGGTCCCCGCGAAGGCCCGGTACAGGTGGGCCCGGGACAGGCCGAGCGCCGCCTGGATCTCGGCCGGGCCGAGGCTCGGGTCGTGGAGCCGGCGCATGATGTGGGCGTGGGCCAGGGACACCACCGCCTCGCACGAGACCGGGGCGGCCGGGTTGCCGGGCTGGTCCCGGACGAGGGTGCGCAGCAGGTGCAGCACGCCTTCGAGCGCGGCCTGCGCCTCGCCCTCGGTCATCCAGGCGGCCGACGCCGCGAACGTGCGGAACGCGGCCTTGAACGCCGCGTGCGCGGGGCGGTCGGCGATGCAGCGCCCCGCGAAGGCCTCGACGGTGCCGATCCAGGCCTCGAAGGTCGCGCGCGGCAGCGCCAGCCGGATCTCCGCGTAATCGCTCTGGGTGCCGGCCAGGAACGGCCGCTGGCGCGACAGGAAGCTGATGTCCCCGGCGCTCAGGCGCGCGCCGCGCAGGCCCTGCTCCTGGTATCCGATCCCGTCGAGGGCGAGGCCGATCACCATCGCGTCGGAGGGGTTCCGGCCGATATGGCGGGCCCCGACCGTCACACCGACCGGGCTGCTGACCGTATGGGTCAGGCCCCAATCCGCGCCCATGACGACGAGCCTCCGGGCCTGGAACGCCGCGCGGGGATGCATGCGGCCGACATCACCGTGCGGCGCCAGCGCGGTCGAGCACCAGAAGTCGAACGCCCGCTTGGGCTCGACATGACGGGTGGTCTCGATGGTGCTGGGGACGAGGGCCGGGAGGGACACGGGGCAAGCTCCGCTACGGACGGAACCGGCCGCCGCGCAGCGATTGCCGGCTGCATCGACAAAAGCAAGAGCTGAGCGACCCGGAAGACAACCAGGGGTAAACAGGCGGCCGGCGCCAGCGGCGTCCCGAAGGGCTGCTGCCGGCGTCCCGAGCGCCCCCCTGGGACGGCGAGCGCCCTACTGCCCGGTATAGGGCCGGGACGGCCCGCGCCGGAGAGGGCGCGTCCCGAGATCGACGCCGCGGGCGCCGGGTGGGACGCCGACCACGTCGCCGTCCCGGACGGCCTGGCGGAGGTTGTGGCGGGCGCCCCGCCCCTGCGTGCCGCCGGGCTGCGTCACCGCGGAATCGCCGGAGGGGGCCAGCACGGTCTGCGCCTGCGCCGAGCCTGCGAGGCCGATCAGCAGGAGGGCAGGCAGGATCCGTACGGAGGTCATGGCGGTCATCTTTCCCGGGCGACGGGGCCCGAAGGCGGTCCTGAATCCTTCCCGAGATAGGGTGCGGGCCGCCCTGCCGTTAGGGCGGAGCCGCGACAGGCGTCCCCGGCTTGCGCGGGACGACGATGCGTGATCGGGGACCGGCCGTCGGATCCGGAGGATCGGGCCGCCGGGCGGCGCCGCAGCCGCCCCGGCGCCGGGCGCCCTAGCGCGCCACCGGCCGTCCCGACCGGCCGCGCGGCCCGCGAAGCACCAGCACGCAGCTGGCGGCCAGGGTCGCGGTGATCACGGCGAACATGGCGTGGATCCCGTAGCCTTCGAGGATCGGCAGCAGGACGACCGGGGTCAGGGCTGCCGCGATCCGGCCGGTCGCCCAGGCGCAGGTGAGGGCCGAGGCCCGCAGGGCGGTCGACAGCAGCTCCGTCGCGTAGATGGCGAGGACGCCGCCGTAGATCGCGGCGGCGGTGTTGAACGCCAGGCCGACCAGGACCAGGACCGTGAAGGCCTCGGCGACGGCGAAGCTCGTGCCCAGGACCACCATCGCGACCGCCAGGACGACCAGGCAGGCGCGCCGCTCCAGGCGGTCGATCACCGTGGCGGTGAGCAGGGTTCCGAGCGGCGGCCCCAGCATCGACAGCCCGGCGAAGATCAGGGATTGGTCGATCCGAAAGCCCTTGCCGATCATCACGACGGCGCTCAGCAGGGGAAAGCCCACCGTCGCCCAGGGGCTGAGCCCGTAGAGCGCGACGAACAGCACGGTCCGGCGCAGCTGCCGCGGCTCGGCCAGCAGCGCCCGCAGCCCCGCCCGCACCGGACCGGCCGCCGGCTCCGCGGCGGGCGCCCCGGCGGGTCCCTCCGGGGGCGCGAGGCCGGCCGCGTCCTCGAAGCGCCCGCAGGCCCGGTCGGCCGCCTCGGCCCGGCCGACCGAGGCGAGCCAGCGCGGGGATTCCGGCAGCAGGGCGAACAGGATGGTGCCGGTCACGGCCAGCACCCCGCCCAGGATCAGCGCCCAGCGCCAGGGCGCGATCCCCAGCGGCGGGCTCGGGGCGAGGCCCTGGACCAGCAGGATCACCGCGGAGGCGCCCAGGAAGCCGATCCCGGCGCAGAGCATCAGCATCGCCCCGCGCCGCCGGGGCGGCATCACGTCGGCGAGATACGTCGCGGCCAGGGGCGGGAAGCCGCCGATCGCGAAGCCCGACACCACCCGGGCCCCGGTGAGCTGCGTGAGGCCCGAACTCGCCGCCGCGGCCAGCGACCCCACCGCCATCAGCGCGAGGGTGCCCTGGAGCGCCCGGCGGCGCCCGAACCGGTCGCCGACCAGGCCGAAGACCGGCGCCCCCACGGCGCCCCCGGCGAAGACCGAGGCCAGCAGCAGGGACAGGTCGCCCCGGGGCATGCTGTGGGGGGGCGCCAGGAAGATCGCCGCCAGGGCGTTGCTGAGGGCGACCTCGGCCACGTCGGTGAACAGGCCGAGGGTGCACACCGCCAGGATCGCCAGATGGAGCCGCGTCAGCGGCAAGCCGTCGAGCCGCGCCGTGATCGCGGTCAGGGACCCGGGCGGATCGGATGGCGGGGCGCCGCGGGGGGCGGCAGGGCGTGCGGATGCGTCGTTCACCACAGGGGTCCCCGTTCGACCGACAGGCGATCGAGCCGGTGGGCGGTCCTGATAGCGGCGCGGGTTCCGGATTCAAAGTCCGATGCCGGCCGCGCCCGCGGTCGCCCCAACACGGAGACGTGATGGACTGCTTTAACGCTTCTCTAGGAATGAATACGTCTGATCGATCTATAGAAGCCTGAGCCGTGACGATGAGAACCGCCGCTGTTCTTGGTGCCGACACCGACGCACCGGATGGGCGGGCGATCCAGATCCTGAAGCTGTCGATGGCGGCGAGCGGACGGCTCCGGCAGCCGGTGCCGGGCGTTGCGATCGGCACGGCCACCTTCCTGGTCGCGCTCCTGCTGCGCTTCGCACTCCATCCCGTTCTGCCGCCGGGATTTCCGTTCTTCACGTTCTTCCCCGCGGTCATCCTGTCGACCTTCCTGTGCGGCGCGCGCGCCGGCACCGTCTGCGCGGTCCTGTCCGGCGTCGCGGCGTGGTACTTCTTCATCCCGCCCCTGGGCTCGTTCGTCCTCGACCGCACGGTCCTCACCGCGCTGGCCCTGTTCGCCCTCGTCGCCGGGATCGACATCCTCCTGATCGACGTGGTGCAGCGGGTGACCGCCGGGCTGATCGGCGCCGAGGCGGAGGCGCGGCACCTGCTCGCGCAGCAGCGCCGGCTCGTCGAGGATCTCCGGACGGAGACCGACAGCCGCGTGATGCACCAGACGCTCGCCGAGAAGTCCCTGCTGCTCGACCTCGCCCTGAAGGCCGCCCAGGCCGGGACGTGGCACTACCGGGTCGCCACCGGGCGGGTGCTCCTCTCGGCCGAGATGGCCCGGCAGCACGGGCTGGGCGAGGCCGAGATCGAGATCGACATCGCGCGGGACTGGCGGCCGCTGGTGCATCCCGACGATGCCGAGCGGACCCTGACCGCCCTCGACCGCGCCATCGCCACGCGCGGCACCTTCGAGACCGAGTTCCGCATCGGTCGCGCGAACGGCGAGACGCGCTGGGTCAGCGGAACCGGCCGGGTCGAGGTCGACGACCGGGGCGAGCCGGAATGGGTCGTCGGCCTGACCTTCGACATCACCGATCGCAAGCGCGCCGAGCAGCAGATCGCCCATCTCGCGCATCACGATCCCCTCACGGGGCTCGCCAACCGGACCCGGTTCCGGGAGCAGTTCCTCCGGGAGATCGCCCTGGTGAAGCGCGGCGGTGCCGGCTGCGCGCTGCTGTGCCTCGACCTCGACGGGTTCAAGGCCGTCAACGACACCCTCGGTCACGCCGCGGGCGACGCCGTGCTGCGCATCCTTGCGGACCGGATGCGGGCCATCGTGCGGATCGAGGACACGCTGGCGCGCCTGGGCGGCGACGAGTTCGTGGTCATCCAGACCGGCCTGGACCAGGCCGCCGACGCGGCCATCCTGGCCGAGCGCCTGACCCGGACGATCAGCGCCCCCTGCCGGATCGACGGCAGCGACGTGTCCGTGGGCGTCAGCATCGGCGTCGCCCTGATCCCGGCCGACGGGATCGAGCCCGACGCGATCTACCAGAGCGCCGACCGGGCCCTGTACCAGGCCAAGGCACAGGGCCGCGGCACCTACCGGTGGGCCGGGCGCCCGGACCGGGGCGCGCTTTCCTAGAGCGCTCACCGCCGACGTGGATACCGGTTCGGCGTAAGCGCGCGCGTCAGACCGCGGCGTGAGAGCCGGCGGCCAGGAGGCGGTCCCCGGACCTGGGCGACCGGACATCGCGCGCCGCGACCCCGAAGCGCCGACGGAACGCCCGGCTGAAGGCCGACGCATCGGTGAAGCCGCACCGGAGCATGATCGTCGCGATGCTGTCGTGCGCGTGCGCCGGGACGGAGAGGTAGCGGCGCGCGCGGTCCAGGCGCGCGTCGCGGATCGACGCCGCGACGCCGTCGCCGTCCGCGAAGGCGGTGTAGAGCCGGCTGCGGGACACGCACAGGCTTCGGCACAGGGCGGCCGGGCCGAATTCCGGATCGTGCAGGCGACGCTGGATGTGCACCGAGGCCAGGGACTTCAGCGCGTCGACCGAGATCGGATCCTCCGACACCCCCGTGAAACTGCGCAGCAGGTGCAGGCCCCCCTCGACCGCGATCCCGGCCTGCGCCTCGGACATCGTCGCGACCTGCCCGGCATAGGCCTGCATGTAGGACACGAAGAGGGTGTTGAGATGGCCCTTGCCGATCGTGTGCCCGGCGAAGGTCTCGGGCTCGCCGACATGGGCCCGGAACAGGGCCCGCGACGTGATCAGCCGGATCTCCTCGTAATCCTCGTAGCCGCCCGCGCGATAGGGACGGCTGGTGTCGACGATGCAGATGTCTCCGGGCACCATCCGGGCGCCGCGATTGCCCTGCTCGGCGTATCCGGTGCCCCGGACGAACACCGCGATCGTCATGGCGTCGCGTCCGTCCCGCCGGATGTGCTGCGCCGGCCGGGCGATGTCGATGGTCCTGCTCTGCGTGTGCAGAAGGGTGCTGTGCGCGGTCTCGGCGACGAGGCGGCGGGCCGCGAAGGCGGGCGACCGGTCCAGCCCGCTGCTGACGACGCCGGTCATGGCCAGCGCGGTGTGGCGCCAGAACTCGAAGGCCCGCTCGGGTTCGACCTCGGCCGTGCTCTGGACGAGCGTTTTGACGGGGTCGGCGGACACGGGATGCTCACTCTACGGCCGGATACCCAGTCTCGGCCTCGGACCGGAAGGGAGAAGCCTATCTGTGGCGCAGAACGTCATTGTGTATGGCCCGAAGACTGTTGTTTTCGGGCCAAGCCCGGGCCGGCCGGCGGGCGGATCAGTGCGGCCCGGGGACGAGCCGCAACCGGTCGATCTTCCCGACGCGCGGACGGGATCGCGCGACCAGGTCGCCGAACACGTCCCGGGAGAACAGCCTCAGCAGGACGACGGAGAGGGTCAGCGAGATCGCGCTGGCCGCCAGGATGGGCGGTCGCTACTCCAAAAGCGGTATGCGCAGGCAGGCGTTGACGCGGGCCGCAGTCGCGGAATCGGCCGGTCGCGGGCCGGACCCCGGTGCGGGGCCTTCGAGCGCAGCCCTGGCGTCGGCCCCCGTAAGGCCGACTGCCCGATCCGCGGACGGGCGGAATAACCTGCGACGGATCGTACCCGGACCTGTCCGTCCCGAAAAGGAACATATATAGAACATCCAACCGCCGCCGCGCAGGATGAGGCAGGAGCCCCGATGGCCCGATACCGGTTCCACTGCACCAATGGCCTGGAATGCGTCTTCGACGCCCGCGGCGCGGAGATTCGCGCGGCCGGGCGCCTCACCGTGCGGGCCCGCCGGGTCGCCGCCGACGTGATGCGGTCGTTGTCCGACGAGACCGACTGGTCGGACTGGCAGGTGAGCGTGCACGACCTCACCGGCCGGCGCGTCCTGGTGCAGCCGTTCCGGCAGCCGATGGCGGAGCGGCCCCTCGCGGCCTGATCGGTTTCGCGTGCCGAGCGGTGGGCTACCATGCCGGCATGATTCGATCCGCCGGTCCCCGTCCGCGCCGATTCGCGGCCTGCCTCGTCCTCGGGGGCGCCCTGTTTCCGGCCGGCCCCGCCGCCGCCCAGGCGCTTCCGCCCCGGGCAGCGATGAGCCAAGCGGTGCTGTCCCAAGTAGTGCTGTCCCAAGCGGTGCCGCCCACCGTGGGCTTCGCGTCGGTGCCGTCCTTCGCCCTGGATCCGGCCGCGGATGCGGCGGGCCGCTGGACCGGCTCCTACGCCCGCCTGTCCACCGGCTACGCGGTCGGCACGTCCCGCCATCTCGGCAGCTACGCGGGGCCGACCTTCGGCTTCGAGGGCGGCCGGACGTGGCAGGCGGGGCCGATCCTCTATGGGATCGGCGGCGGCCTGGATTACCTTGCCGGCCTCGACGGCGCCCTCACCCCCGGCTTCGGGCGCCTCGCCTACGGCCGCGACCTGGCCGGCGCGCTGGAGGTGACGGTCGGGACGCTGCTGAGCCCGGACGTGCTGGTCTACGCCAAGGCGGGGGCCGGCGCGGTGCACGACACCCTGCGGGTCGGGCCGACCCCGTTCACCCCGCCCCTCACCCGGGAGGGCATCGCGCTCCTGCCGAACGCCCGGGTCGGGGTCACGTGGGCGGTCACGGACCGCCTCTCCGTGGCGGTCGAGGCCGGCGTCGCCCGCAACGGCCTGCGCTGAGATTTTTTTGGTTTCGGCTCGATCCAGCGTGCGGCGGAGCGAATTCCGGTCAGCACCGACCGCGCGCTTGCCACCAGCGTCGGCATCGGCAGCAGAGACCGGCACCCGCGGACCCCCAGCCCCGCAGAGCCTACGGCGTTCCCGCATCGGCCGTCATGGGGCGTGGCATCCCCCGCCCGTGCCGGAGAAAGTTGGGGTGAGGGATGCGCCCGATCGGGAGAACCCCGGTCCTCCGGAGATGTGCGAAGCCCGACAGCCCCGGACGAAGGCGGGAAAGCGCGCCCGCTGTGCGGACCGCGCGCCCCGTGGAGCCCTATTTCGGCACGAACGCCCAGTAATCCAGGTCGAGGATCACGGCCGGGTCGTAGCCCTCGCCGGTGCGGTCCGGGAAGGCGCCGCAGGGCTGGTTCTTGGTGGCGACCGTGCGCAGGCGCAGGAGCCCGACATCGTCGCGCCCGACATCGGCCGCGGCCAGGACCTCGCTCCAGGCATAGACCGTGTCGCCGGCAAACAGCGGCGCCACGTGGCGGCCGGCATTGATGCCGGCGAGCGCGAAGGCGTTGCCCAGGCCGTTGAAGCTGAGCGCCCGGGCCAGCGAGATCACGTGCCCGCCATAGATCAGCCGGCGGCCGAACCGGGTGTCCTTGGCGGCCAGGCCGTCAAAATGGACCTTGGCGGTGTTCTGGAACAGGCGCGTGGCGATCTGGTGCTCGGCCTCCTCGACGGTCATGCCGTCGACATGGTCGATCTTCTCCCCGACCGCGTAGTCGCCGAAGCGGTGCGGGCTGCCGGCGAGCTCCGAATCGTAGGCGGCGGCCGAGAGCTTCGGCAGGGCGCCCGCGAGATCCTGCGGGTCGACCACCTTGGCCAGGCTCGGCACGTGCTCCTCGGCGATGGCGGCCTCCGGGTCGCGCTTGCGCACCAGGACCCAGCGGCAATAGCTCAGCACGGTCTCGCCGGCCTCGTCGGAGCCCACCGAGCGCACGTAGACCACGCCGGTCTGCCGGTTCGAGCTCTCCTTGAGGCCGATCACCTCAGAGACGGTCGACACGGTCTCGCCCGGATAGACCGGCCGGCGGAACCCGCCCTCCGCGTAGCCGAGATTGGCCAGCGCGTTGAGGGAGACGTCCGGCACGGTCTTGCCGAACACCATGTGGAAGGTCAGCAGGTCGTCGAGCGGGCTCTTCGGGTAGCCGAAGGCGCGGGCGAAGGCGTCCGACGATTGCACGGCGAAGCGCGGGCCGTAGAGGCCGGTGTAGAGCGCCACGTCGCCCACCGTGATGGTGCGGGGCGTGGCGTGGCGGATGGTCTCACCGAGGCGGAAATCCTCGAAGAACCGGCCGGGGTTGGTTTTCACGGTCACTCGATCCTACTGCGCGTACATGTAAGCCTGGGGCACGGCATATTCGTGCAGAAGCTTGCTGATGAACAGCAGCAGCAGGATCAGGATGATCGGCGAGATGTCGACGCCGCCGAGATTGGGCAGCAGGTTGCGGATCGGCCGCAGCACCGGCTCGGTGATCCGGTAGAGCACCTCGCCGATCTGGGCGACGATCGGGTTGCGGACGTTCACCACGTTGAACGCCACCAGCCAGCTCAGGACCGCGCTGGCGATGAGGACGTAGATGAAGAGCTGGACGACCGTGTCGAAGAGCCAGATCAGGGCGTTCATGCGGGTCCGCGCGTATCCTAGGGGCGCCCGCGCGGCGTCACCGGGAGCGGTGTGCGGCGGGCGGCGGTGAAACAGGAATTGACAGGCTGAGCCGCCCGCGCCTACAAGGCCGGCGCCTCGACGGGGCTGTAGCTCAGATGGGAGAGCGCCGCAATCGCACTGCGGAGGTCAGGGGTTCGATTCCCCTCAGCTCCACCAGGCCTTCCTGGTGGTTATCGAGTGTCCTACTGGCTGCGGCGATAACGCTGCTGAGCCAGGGACTTAGAGCATTTTCGGTTTAATCTGGTTCGTATCCTGCGGCAGCGAAGAAGTTGGCGCACTCGTCGGGCGTGACCGCAT
>NZ_CEEDEA010000017.1:0-89655 GCF_979253755.1 Methylobacterium sp. AC315 | reverse complement strand
GCGCCGGGCGCGCTGGGTCATCAGCTTGTAGTTGTCGCGTACCGCCTTGTCGGCGACGCCCCGCCCGGTGGTGCTGAAGGCCCCCTCCGAGGACGGGGTGATCGGGCCGGAGCTCCAGCTCAACGGCATGTCCGGCACCCTGAAGCTGGAGCGGGCCGGCACCGCCGTCACGGCGCGGATCAAGCTGCCCGGCACCAAGATCTCGCAGCCGGCGGAATCCTGCACGGTGCCGCTCGCCAACGGCAACCCCATTACCCTGTCCTCCGAGGGCAAGCCCGAAGGCGCGCCGCGCTTCGAGGCTGCCGGGGCCGAGTGCCCGCTGCGCTTCGACGTGGTCGAAGGCGGGATCCTGGTCACGTCGCTGGGCCAGGGACCGATCTGCACCTTCTCGAATGCCGATTGCGCGACCACCCCCGTGGGGCTGTGGGGGCCGGCGGGCGCTAGCCTGATCCCCCGGGCCGGGGAGTTCGACACCGGCCGGGGCGTCGCCGACAAGGCGGTACGCGACAACTACAAGCTGATGACCCAGCGCGCCCGGCGCGAGGACGTGCGCCCGATTGTGAGCGAGCAGGCGGCCTTCTCGGCCGACCGGGAGCAGCTCTGCCGCAACTACGCCCGCGAGGGCACGCACGGCTTCTGCCACCTGCGGGTCACCGAGAACCGGGCCCTGGCGCTCGCCACCCGCCTGGGCGCCAACACGGCGGTTCCGACCGCCGCGGCGGCCCCGCGCCGGTCCCGGCCCAGGCCCGCCGCGGAGCCGGCCGTCGACGGGGTGAACCCGGACACCGCCGGCGAGATGCCGCCGGAATAGGGTCAAGATCCGGTCGGGCCCGGCCGTGCGAAGGGCTGCTTGCGACCCAACGCAGCCGCCCGAACCGCCGTCGGCGCTTCCCCAAAGCGGTCATCAATCGGCGGCCCTTCAGTTGTGGGCCGCGGTGATATCGAAAGTCGTTGCCACGGCTGACCATCACCGAACGACCAGTCCTCCTTCTCGACAAAGACCATGTTGATCATGATGTCGTCAGGTCGGACCCCCAATTTCGATTTCAGGTCGCCGGCAACGAAGCGTTAGAAGGCGAGCTTGGTGTCGTTCTTGTTGCCGGCAGGGCTCGTCACCTGGATCAAAATGGAGTTCGGAGACCGGCCGAAGCCAACACATTGCGGATCATAGACAAGATTATCGGCTTTGTGCTCGCCGATAAATACGAAGCGGTCGCCATCAGGCGCTTCGAGGATGTCGACGATGCCTTGATCGACGATGTCCGCCACGGCAGCGCGGTACTCGGGGCTTTTCCCCGCGATCAAATCGATACGTGCAAAAGGCATGATGACCGCCTCGGGCAGGATTGCGGTCGGCCCCCGGCCGGGGCCGACCACTGGGCGCTCACGTCCGGTTGTCGATCTCCGGCACACCGCTGCTCCTGTCCGCATAGGCAGCGATGAAGGTCGGCCGGGACTGCCAGCGCCGCCAGAAGGCATCGAGATGCTCGAAGCGCTCATCGAGCGGAGTGGCGTTCACCGGGAACTTGGAGAACGCGATCGCCGTCGCCAGCGTGATGTCCGAGAACGTCGGTTGATCGCCTCCCAGCAGCCACGCACGGCCGTCGGCGAGATGCCGATCGACGAGCCCGGCATGCGCCAGTGCCACCTTGCGGGAATGCTCGCCCCAGGCCGGATTGCTGGTCAGTTCGAGCTTCGGGCCCAGGCCCTGATGCAGGACATGGAATGCGGTGACGATGGGATAGAGGATGTGCACCCACACCCGGTTGTCCCACATCTGATCGAGGCCGCGCTCGTGCGCCGTCTCTCCCATGATCTTGCGGCCTTCGAACGTGTCGTCGAGGTAGCGGGCGATGGCGGAGGTCTCGCTCAAGTAAGAGCCGTCGGCGAGCGCGAGGGTCGGTGTCTCGCCCCAAGCGTTCATCTTCAGGTGCTTCCAACCGCGCGGCTCGCCGACCGGTGACATGTCGTAGACCGTCTCGTCGAAGTGATCGGCGATGCCCTTCTCGTGCATGAAGATCCGCAGACGCTGCGGGTTCGGGAAGGCCGAGGGTGAGGTGAAGAGCTTGAGCTTGTCGGGCATCGTCGTCGCGCCTTCCTGAAGAGCTTGCCTGTCTGTCAGATGACAGATTGCAAGCTAAGACCGGCGTCTTGTGCCGTCAACCCCTGTCTGCCATATGACAGGTGGAGGTTGAGAATGGCA
This sequence comes from Methylobacterium sp. AC315, assembly GCF_979253755.1. Taxonomy (NCBI): domain Bacteria; kingdom Pseudomonadati; phylum Pseudomonadota; class Alphaproteobacteria; order Hyphomicrobiales; family Methylobacteriaceae; genus Methylobacterium; species Methylobacterium sp. AC315. The sequence continues at coordinate 87,452 of NZ_CEEDEA010000017.1, read as the reverse complement.
GCGACGTTGAAGAGGGATGTGCGTGAGGCGATCCTCGTGGCCGCGAGGGAAGCAGCGATGGCCTATGGATACGGCGGTATCAATTTCCGCGACCTCGCGGAGGCCGTTGGCATCAAGGCCGCCAGCATCAACTACTACTTCGCCAATAAGGCCATCCTCGGCGAGGCAGTCGCACGCCGCTATTGGGAAGACATTGCCCGCGCTCTTGAAGCTATTTCAACGGATGCGCAAAGCCCGATGGACGCGCTGCGGCAATATCCTGGCATTTTTCGCCTCTCTCTGGAGCGCAACAATCGCATGTGCCTCAGCAGCTTCATGGCGACAGAGTGTGACGCGTTGCCTGAGCAGGTCCTGAAGGAGGTCCAGTCTTTTGCAGACGTCAATACGGCCTGGCTACGCGAGCAGCTGGTTGCCGCGAAACTCGTTGAGCCAAAGGACGGGGAGACGAGAGCCCGTGCCATCTATGCTGCTGTGGCCGGAGCTCAGATCATCGCTCGAAGCCGTTCGGACGTAAGTCTGTTCGACTCGTTGGTGAGGAGCTATCAAGAGGCGGGACTCCTGCCGAACTGATCGAAAGCCCGCACGAAGAGAAGGGCCGCTTCCAAGCCCTGCCGCTCAGAAGCAGATCGGCGGAAATCCACCCTCAACGGATCGGCGCACGGTCAAGCCGATTGGGTCTGAACCCGGGAGCATCGTCCCGGACATCGGAACCGGCACGACGCACCAGATCCGTGTTCTCGCACCGTCGTGTTCCGAAAGCCGGCAGCCGCCGTTCGGGCCGACGAGTCAGGCCCGCCCGGCGGTCATCGACAGCATGGCGGGGTCGATGCCGTTGGCGCGCAGGGCCAATTCGTACTTGGCGTCGAGGTCGGTGTCGAAGATCAGCGCCGGGTCGGCCGGGCAGTTGAGCCAGCCGTTGGCCATGATCTCGCTCTCGAGCTGCCCCGCCTGCCAGCCGGCATAGCCCAGGGCCAGCACGGCGCTGGCCGGGCCCTCGCCGCTCGCGATGGCGCGCAGGATCTCGACCGTGGCGGTCAGGCAGATGCCGTCGTCGATGATCAGCGTCGATTGCTGGATGTGGAAGTCGTCGGTGTGCAGCACGAAGCCGCGCCGCCCCTCCACCGGGCCGCCCATCAGCACCGGCATGTGCCCGACCCGCTCGCGCAGCCGGATCGCGTCCGCCTCCGGGGCGACGTCGAGCTGCACCAGCAGGTCCGGCATGCTGATGTCGGTGGCCGCCTTGTTGACGATGATGCCCATCGCGCCGTCGGCCGAATGGGCGCAGACGTAGATCACCGAGCGGGCGAAGCGATCGTCGGCCATCCCGGGCATCGCCACGAGGAACTGGCCGTCGAGGAAGCTCGAGCCGGTGAGCGCGGATTGCGCGGGCGAGGCTGGGTTCGACATGCGCGTATGCTACGCGGCCCCCTCGCCTTGTCCAGCGGACAAAGCGCGCGCCGCCCCGGCACTACCCGGCTGGAAAGGCGCTGTCGAATCTGCGGGCGGATCGCTATATATCCTCGCCCCCGGGCATTGGAATTTGCACAGGCCTGATCTGGCCGCGAGAAGGAGGCGTCCCATGACGGACGCTGCATCCCCGGCTGCCTTCGACATCGAGGCACAGCGCGCCCAGATCCAGCGGGCGCAGGAGGAGACGGGCAAGTTCGTCGCCGAGCAGCGCAAGCTGATGGCCGAGGCAGCCAAGCTGGCCACAGAGCAGCTCAAGATGTCGGCCGAGGCGGCCAAGCTCAGCCGCGACCGGGCGCTGGCACCCTGGCAGGTCGCGCTCTCGGGCATGGCTGCCGGCGCGGCCTTCTTCGGCGCCGGCGCCGCCTTCATCAAGCTCCTGGGGCCTTGAGCGCGTCGGCGCCCGACCGTCCTCGACAGGCGCGGTCCACCACGCTAGGTCAGCCGCGATTGTTCAGCGCGCGATCGGAGCGCGCAGCAACGAGGGACCCGCGATGATTCAGGTCGGCGATCACCTGCCCCAGACCACCTTCCGGGTGACTGGCCCCGAGGGCCCGCTCGCCCGCACCACAGACGACGTGTTCAAGGGCCGCCGCGTGGTGCTGATCGGCGTGCCGGGCGCCTTCACGCCGAGCTGCCACCGCAACCACCTGCCCGGCTTCGTCTCGAAGAAGGACGAGATCACGGCCCGCGGCGTCGACGCCATCGCGGTCACCAGCGTCAACGACGTGTTCGTGATGGACGCGTGGTCGAAGGCCAGCGATGCCGAGGGCCTGGAATTCCTGGCCGACGGCAACGCCGACTTCGCCAAGGCCATCGGCCTGGAGATGGACGGCACCGGCTTCGGCCTCGGGATCCGCTCCAAGCGCTATTCGATGCTGGTCGAGGACGGCGTGGTGAAGATCCTCAACGTCGAGGAGACCCCCTCGAAGGCCGAGGCGTCCGGCGCCGAGGCGCTGCTCAAGGTCCTCTGAGGCCATCGGGGCTTCGCGCCCCGATACCTCGCCGAAGGGCCTCGGCCCTTCTGGATCTCGGAACCCGCCCCCGCTACGCCCGGTGCGCGCCGGCGAGGTCGATGTCGTCCAGCGCGTCGTGGTGCAGGAGCAGCACGCCGGTCGCCGCGGCCAGGCGGCGCGCCGCCGGGGTGAAGCCGGCATTCGACACCACCGCGGCCCGGTCGCCGGCCCAGTAGCGCAGGGCGGCCGCCGCCTCCTGCACGGCGGCGTTGCCGACGGGCTTGGCCAACCGCTTGCACTGCACGATCAGCCGGAGCCCGTCGCGCACGGCCACGATGTCGGCGCCCTGGTCGCCGGTCGGCGGGGTCCGGTGCGCCCGCCAGCCCGCCCGGGCCAGGCGGTCGGCGCAGTAGCGCTCGTAATCGATCCCGTCGCCCGGCGCCTCGTCCTCCTCGGGCAGCGCGATGGCGGCGGCCTCCGCCTCCACGATCGCCAGCATCCGGGCGCGCTCCGACTCGGCGAGGTCGGCAAACCGCGGCCCGACCTGCGGCAGGACGGTGCGGTCGAGGAAGTACGCCCGCTCCCGCAGCCAGCCATCCTCGATCCGGTTGCCGTAGGCGTCGGAAAAGCTCTCCTGCCGCCGTCGCAGCGCCAGGGTCTCGCCGTGGGCCCGGGCGATCCGGCGCACCCGGGCCCGGAACCGGCGGGGCCGTCCGAGGTGGCGCCCGAGGACCAGCACGAGGGCGAGCCCCGTGGCCGCGAAGGCCGGCGGTCCGTACCAGAGCCCGAGCGGGCAGCCGATCACGGCCGTCCAGAACAGGCGGGCGACGGGGTTGGGCTTGCCGGGCATCGGATCTCGGGTCGCGGATGAGCCCGCCGACCCTGGCAAGCGCCCCTTGCCCGATGCTGAATCCCGGCGGGAAAGCTGTGGACGCCGGCCCGCGGGCCTAGCCCGTCTGGCCCTTCCGGCGCTGGTGGCCGAGCCCCATGCTCTTGGCGAGGCTCGAGCGCGCGGCGGCGTAGTTCGGTGCCACCATCGGGTAGTCGGGGGCGAGCCCCCACTTCTCCCGGTAGGCTTCGGGCGTCAGGTCGTACCGGGTGCGCAGGTGCCGCTTGAGCGACTTGAACCTCTTCCCGTCCTCCAGGCACACCAGGTAGTCGGGCTGGATCGAGCGCCGCACCGAGACCGCCGGCCGGAGCTCCTCCACCGGCGGCGCCGGCGGCTGGCTCAGCCCGTGCAGGGTGGCGTGGACCGCGGCGATCAGCCCGGGCAGCTCCGGCACCGGCACCGGGTTGTTGCTCACGAAGGCCGACACGATGCCGACGGACAGCGTCAGATAATCCAGGTCCTCTCCGACCGTGGCGTCCATCCCGAAACCTCCCGTCGCTTCGTCTCGGCCGCCATCGTTCGGCGTGTGCCGGCCGGAATCTGTGTCTATCGAGGCTGATACAGGCCTATAAAGCGGCAGGTACTATGATGTGATCAATATAAGGGCAAGACCAATTTATAAGCGATCACAACAGCCATCGTGATAGCAGCCTGCATTGTCGGATACTGTACAAAGCCGGCTCATCCCGTGGCGGCCGGCGCGGATCCTGCGCGGCATCGGTGCATCCGGGCGTTGCACCTGCGGGAGATTGTGCCATCTGGTAGGGCGGCGGGCGCGCCGTGGCACGCCTTGCCCAAGCGCGTCACCCAGGCGAGGGCCCCCATGCGCGCGCACAGATTCGGGCCTTCGGCGCCGTGAGCACCTACCGCTTCGACAAGCTCCTGGCGCCGCGCTCGGTCGCGCTGGTCGGCGCCGTGGCCCGCGAGGGCTCCCTCGGGCGCAGCGTGCTCGACAGCCTGCGCCGGGCGGGGTTTCCCGGTGCGATCCTGCCGGTCCAGCCGGATCACGAATCCGTGGACGGCCTGCCCTGCGTGCCGCGGGTCGCCGACCTCACCGTGGTGCCGGACCTCGTGCTGATCGCGGTACCGCCCGCGAGCGTGCCCGAAGTGGTCGCCCAGGCCGCCGCGATCGGTGCCGGGGCGGCCGTGATCCTCACCGCCCGGCTCGGCCGCGGGCCGGACGATCCCGGGCCGGTGGCGCACCGGATCGCCCGCGCGGGGGGCCTGCGCCTGCTCGGCCCCGACAGCGCCGGCCTCGCGGTGCCCGCCGCCAAGCTCGATGCCAGCCTGTTCGCCCACGCCCCGGCGGCGGGGGACCTGGCGCTGGTCTCGCAATCCGGCACGGTGGCGGCCGCCATCGTCGAATGGGCCGCCCGGCACGGGACGGGCTTCTCCGCGGTCCTGTCGCTCGGCAGCGTGCTCGATATCGGCGTCGCCGACTGTCTGGACCATTTCGCCGCCGACTACCGCACCCGGGCGATCCTGCTCTGCCTCGACCGCGTGGCCGACGCCCGGCGCTTCATGTCCGCGGCCCGGGCCGCCGCCCGCGCCAAGCCCGTGGTGGTGCTCCGCGCCGGCCGGCACCGGCCGGACACGCGGGCGGCCGTGACCCATACCGGCGCGCTCGCCCGGCCGGACGCGGTCTATGCCGCGGCCTTCCGCCGGGCCGGCCTGCTCGCCGTGCCGGATCTCGACGCGATGTTCTCGGCGGTCGAGGCCCTGGGGCGGCAGCGCCCGTTCCCGGGGGACCGCCTGGCGATCCTCACCAACGGCCGCGGCATCGGGCTGCTCGCCGCCGACCGGCTGACCGACCGCGCGGGCATCCTGGCGGAGGTCCCCGAGGCCGAGGGCCGGCCGGCCGGCAATCCGATCGATCTCGGCATCGATGCCGGCGGCCCGGCCTTCTCGGCCGCCCTGGCGCCGTTGCTGGCCGACCGGAGCAGCGACGCGGTGCTGGCGATCCACGTCCCCACGGTCCGGTCGGATGCCGGCGCGGTGGCCGGGGCGATCGCCGAGACGGTCACCCGCGCCCGCGCCGGCCAGACCCGAAAGAAGCCGGTCTTCGCGGTGTCGCTGGGCGATGCCGAGGTGGCGCGCGCCGCCTTCGCGGGGGCCGGGATCCCGCATTTCGCCACCGATTCCGAGGCGATCGAGGGGTTTTTGCACCTCGTGCGCTATCGCGAGGCGCAGGACGACCTGATGCGCACGCCGGATTCGCTGCCGCGGGATTTCTCCCCCGACACGGCCCGGGCCCGCTCGATCGTGGCCGCCGCCCTGCGCCAGGGGGCGGCCTGGCTCGACCCGGTCGCCGTGAACGGGCTGCTCGAGGCCTACGGCATCCCGACCGTGCCGATCACCCTCGCCCCCGACCAGGATTCCGCCGCGACCGCGGCCTGGCCGATCATCGCGGCCGGCGGCACGGTGGCGCTCAAGGTCGTCTCGCCCGACGTGGTGCACAAATCCGATATCGGCGGCGTCCGGCTCGACCTCACCAGCGAGGCCGACGTCCGCGATGCCGCGCGCAGCATCCTCGCGCGCGCCCGGCGGGAGCGGCCGGACGCCCGGGTCACCGGCTTCGCGGTGCAGCCGATGGTCCGGCGGGGCCAGCGCCGGGAGCTGATCGCCGGGCTCGCCGAGGACGCGGTGTTCGGGCCCGTGGTGGTGTTCGGCCGAGGCGGCACGGCGGTGGAGGTGATCGACGACCGCGCGCTCGGTCTGCCGCCCCTCGACCTCGCGCTCGCCCGCGATCTGATCGGCCGCACCCGGGTCGCCCGGCGCCTCGAAGGCTACCGCGACGTGCCGGCCGCCGACCTCGGGGCGATCGCCCTGACCCTGGTGAAGCTGTCCCAGCTCGCCGCCGACCTGCCGCAGGTGCGCGAGCTCGACATCAACCCGCTCTTGGCCGACGAGACCGGCGTGCTGGCGCTGGACGCCCGGGTCCGGATCGGCCGCGCGGAGCGGGGATGCCAGGGCCGCGGCCACCCGCGCTTCGCGATCCGGCCCTATCCGGCGGAATGGGTCCGCACCCTCAACCTCAAGGACCGCACGATCCGGGTGCGCCCGGTGCGCCCCGAGGACGAGGGCCTGTTCCTGGCCTTCTTCAAGGGCCTCGACCCGGAGGACCTGCGGCTGCGCTTCTTCGGGCCGGTGCGCGAGTTCAGCCACGCGTTCCTCGCCCGGCTGACCCAGCTCGACTACGCCCGGGCCATCGCGTTCGTGGCCACCGAGGTCGATCCGCAGGGCGGCGAGCGCATGCTCGGCGCCGTCCGGCTGCACGCCGACGCCAACCACGAGAGCGGCGAATACGCCATCGCGGTCGGCCGCGACGCGCGGGGCACCGGCCTCGCCTTCGCGCTGATGCGCCTGATGATCGACTGGGCCCGCTCCGAGGGCGTCGGCCGGGTCGAGGGCATGGTGCTGGCCGAGAACCGCCCGATGCTGGCGGTCTGCCGCCGCCTCGGGTTCAGCCAGGGGCGGGACCCGGAGGATCCGGGCCTGGTGCAGGTGAAGCTGGAGCTTGGGGTGGGGTAGGAGGCGGCATCCGAGAAGGATGTCGATTTCGGAAAAGGTGCTCGCAGGACGAAACACCTGCGTCGTTCCGGGGCGCCGAAGGCGAGCCCGGAACCCAGGGACGCCGACGGTGCAAATGCTTGAGCTGTCAGCGGTTATGGATCCCGGGCTCCGCTTCGCGGCCCCGGGATGACGGGGCGGGCCATCAAGCGCGCCCTGTCACGAATCGTCGTCGCTCGGATGTTGCGGACGACCGACCGGATCAGCTTCAGCGGGGCGGCTGCAGCGCGTCCGGATTGCCGCCCTCCGTTGCCGGCTTCACAACCGTCGCCTTGCTGACCGACGGCTTGGCGGCGACGGGCTTCGCCGTCGCTGACTTGGCTCCCACCGGCTTGGACACCGCCGGCTTCGGAGGCGTTGCCGCGGCTGGCTTCGGCGTCGCTACAGGCGGCACAGCGGCGGCCGGCGCGATCGCCCCGGTTGAGGCGGGCTCGGTGGCCGGCGTGTCGAGGTTGTAGATGTCATCGCGAAAATGCGCCGTCCCGTCCGGTGTGGCGTAGCCCGTCAGGTACACGAAGGTCACCGGCACCGGCTTGACCAGCTTGATGTCGCGGCGCTCTCCGTCGGCGATGCCGGTCTCGATCTCGATCGGCCCCCAGCTCGTGCCGGGCCCGTTGGGGCCGTCGGTGCCCTGCAGCAGCCAGCCGACCAGCTCCTTCACCTGCCCGACCCGGACGCAGCCGTGGCTGTGGAAGCGCACGTTGGCGGCGAACAGGGACTTGGCCGGCGTGTCGTGCATGTAGACGGCAAAGCGGTTCGGCATGTCGATCCGCACCTGGCCGAGCGAATTGTCGAAGCCGGAATCCTGGCGCAGCGTGTAGGCCGCCGCCTTGTTGCCGGCCCAGTCGATCCGGGTCGGGTCGACCTCGCCGGCGGGGCCGAGCATGCGGATGTGGTTCCGGGCGAGGTAGCCCGGGTTCTTGCGCATCTGCGGGATGATCTCGTTCTTCACCACCGAGGCCGGCACGGTCCAGGTCGGGTTGAAGTTGATGTCGGTGATCCGGGTCTCCACCGTGGGTGTCGCCTTGTCGGGGGAGCCGACCACCGCGACGTAGCGGCGTGCCACCACGCCGTTCTCCACCGCCTCGACGATGGCCGAGGGCACGTTGACCACGACGTAGCGCTCGCCGAACGGGAATTTCGAACCCATCAGCCGGGCCGCCGAAGCCGCGAGCTGGCGCTGCCGGGTGGCGGCCGGCACGTTCAGGGCGTTGATCGTGAGCCGGCCCAGGATGCCGCTGTCGGGCAGGCCGTGGCGGCCCTGGAACGCCGCGATCGCGGCCACCAGCGGCGGGTCGAGGCGGTCGCTCGGCGGCGCGTCTACGGGCAGGTCGCCGGTGAGCGTCAGGTGGTGGCGCAGCGACGGGATCGCCGGGCTGCGCTCCCCGGGCTTCAGCCGGATCAGGTCGTCGGGCAGCCGCTCCCAGCCGCCGGCCTCCGCGAAGGCGGCGTAGCGGTCGGCCACCTTCAGCGTGTCCAGGAAGGTGCGGGCGGTGAGCGTCGGGGTCGGGTCGGTGGAGACCTTGGCGTAGACCAGCGGCGCCGGCTCGCGCGGTTTCTTTGGGGATTCCGGCGGCTTGACCTCGGAACTTTTGGCTTCGACCGGCCGGCTCTCGGGCGTCTTCGCGTCGGACTTCACTTCGGCCTTCGCGTCGGTCTTCGCGTCGGCCTTCACTTCGGCCTTCGCGCCTTGGGCCCTGGGCTCCGGACTCTTCACGGGTTCCGGGGCCGGCGGCACGGCGACCGGGACGGCGAGCGGCGGGGGGGCCGCCGCCGCCGCGGGTCCGGCCGGGGCCGGGGCGCCCTGCGCCAGCGCGGCCACGGGGCCGCCGAGCAGCGCCAGCACCGAGAGACCGGTGCCGAGGCGAGCGGGAAGGCGGAAACGGGTCGGGACCATACGCAACACTCCCGACGGCGCCCGGGACGGCGCGGTCGGGCGGGATGATGGAGCGGTACGGTTACCAATCTCCTCCGGTGAATCGCCCCTGGCGGCGGGGCCCGTTCACCATCCCCCGAGGGGGATCGCTTCCGGACCCGGGGGCGGATATCGATTCGCGCGGAAAAGGCGCACCCTGCCGGGCCGTGCCGTGAAGGACGATCAGCCGCCGCCATGCCGGAGTCCGGATCCCAGCGCACCGGGGATGTCCCGATCACGATGCCCTATCTGCCCCAGCTCGACGGGGTGCGGGCGCTCGCGATCCTGATCGTGTTCGCGGCCCATTGCGGCTACAGCCACGTGGTGCCGGGGGGCTTCGGCGTCACGGTGTTCTTCTTCCTCAGCGGCTACCTGATCACGACGCTGCTGCGGATCGAGCGCGCGCGCGCCGGCGGGGTGTCGCTGTCGGCCTTCTACCTCCGGCGCAGCCTGCGGATCCTGCCGCCGCTCTACCTGACCCTGCTCGCCGCCGGGGCGCTCTACGCGGCGGGGCTCCTCGACTGGATGCCGGTCGCGCCGGCGGCCGTGCTCGGCCAGGTGCTGTTCCTGACCAACTATCCCGGCCTGTTCGGCACCGAGGCGGTGCTGCCGGTGCCGCTCTGGAGCCTCGCCATCGAGGAGCATTTCTATCTGGTCTTCCCCCTGGCCTACGCCCTGTGGCTCGGGCGCCTGCAACCGCGCCGGGCGGCGCTGGCCTGCCTGGGGCTCTGCGCGGCGGTGCTGGCGATCCGCTGCGTCAACGTCTGGCGGCTGCCCGATTACAGCCTGAACTATTCCTGGACCCACACCCGCATCGACGCGATCCTGTTCGGCTGCTGCCTCGGCCTGTGGAACAACCCGGTGATCCCGGGGGACCGCGCCTGGCGGCCTCAGGCCTGGCACGTCGCCGCGAGTCTCGGGGTGATCCTGCTGACCCTGGCCGTGCGCGATCCCGCCTTTCGCGAGACCCTGCGCTACACCCTCCAGAGCGCGGCACTGTTCGTGCCGTTCGCCTACCTGCTGCACGGCGAGGGCCGGGCGGTGCGGTGGCTCGCGGCCCGGCCGATGCGCCAGCTCGGCCTGTGGTCCTACAGTTTCTACCTGGCCCACATGGCCGTGGTGGCGGGGGTGCTGCACCAGGCGCCGGCCCTGCACGGGTTCTGGCTGATGCTGGCGGCCTTCCCGCCGACGCTGCTCTGGTGCTGGGCGATGTACGGGCTGGTCGAGCGCCCCTGCGCCCGCTTGCGCCGAAGGCTTCTGGCCGATCACCCGCCGGAGCCGACCCTGTCTGAGGGCGGGCGTCGCACCCGCGTCACCCCCGCCTGAGTCTGTCGCGCGCGGCGGCATGGTCCGGGGCGGCCTGGAAGCTGTCCAGCATCGCGTGCCAGAGCGGCTTGCGCCGGAACTGCGCGTCGAGCGGCAGCGCCCGCTGGGGCAGGCCGTCCGGCCGCTTGCGGTTGGGGTGGTCGTTCAGCCACGTGTCGGGGTCGTAGATGTCCCAGGTGAGCACGTCGAGCAGGGCGGGCTCGGCCAGGACCACGTCGAGGTAGCGGCGGGCGAAATCCGCCACCCTGCGGTCGCGGCTCGCCACGTCGGACGGGAACGCCCTATCGTCGATGTCGAGCTCGGTGACCGCGATCCCCAATCCCATCTGGCCGATCTCGTGCAGGAAGCGCCGCAGCTGGCCCTGGTCGATCGGGACCGTGCTGGTGAGGTGCGATTGCAGGCCGAACCGCCGGATCGGCACGCCGCGCGACCGCATCGCCTCGAGCTGGCGCAGCACCTTGGTGCGCTTGGCCTCCATCCAGGGCGCGCCCTGCTCGACCGCGTCCTCGTTCCAGGTGCCGGCCGCGGCCGGGTCGGTCTCATGCAGGATCCGGAAGGCGCGGTCCACGTAGCCGGGCCCCATCGCGGCGAGCCAGGGGGACTCGCGCAGGCCCCCGCCCCGGTCGGGGTCGGCCTCGTTGCCCAGGATCTCGTTGACCACGTCCCAGGCGACGATCTGCCCCCGGTAATGGCCGGCCACGGTCTCGATCCAGCGCCGCATGAAATCCTCGGCCTGGACGGGGCTCGCCCGGCCGAGCAACGGCGCGACCCAGGGGGGCAGGGCCGCGTGCCAGACCAGGGTGTGCCCGCGCATCCGCTGGCCGTTGGCCCGCGCGAAGCGCAGGATCGCGTCGCCGCGGGCGAAATCGGTGCGCCCGGGGGCGGGCAGCACCTCCTCCATCTTCATCTCGGTGCCGCAGACCAGGATCCCGCACTCCCGGGCAACCGCCTGCCGGTACGCCGGGGTCGATTCGAACCGGTGGAACGGCACCTCGCAGCCATACGTCAGCCCCTTGGCGGCGGCGGCCGCCTGGAGGCTGTCGGCCGACCAGGACGGCCTGCCGAGGGGCCCGAAACCGGACGGCGCGGCCCGCGCCATTGTGGCGAGGCCGGCGCAGGCGGACCCCGCAAGGAGCGCGCGGCGGCTCGGCGGGCCGGAGGGTGGGGTCATGCCGGGTTCTCGGTTGGGGGGTACGACACCCCGTCAGTCGGGGCGCCGCAGGCGAGCCCGGAATGACACGGTGGGTGAGCCTGCGCCGCGGGCATTATCAACGCCCGGAGGAATAACATCTCTTCATCCGATCGCCCTGGTCGGCAAGGGCGCCGGCAACGGACCGATCGCACCTTTTCCAACTCGCCTTCGGGCCCGACTCGCCCCATCTTCGGGGCGCCATCCAGCCGAGGACCGACCCATGAGCCAGCATCCCGCCATCAGCCCAGGGCGCAGCGCGGTCGTCACCGGGGCGGCGAGCGGCATCGGGCTCGCGGCGGCCAAAGCCTTCGCTCGGGCCGGCATGAACGTCTGGCTCGCCGACCTGCCCGGCCAAGCCCTCGACGACGCCCGCCGCGCCGTGGCCGAACTCGCCGCCGTCGAGGTCCGGGCCTTGCCCACCGACGTCTCGGACCGGGAGGCCGTGGAGGCCCTGGCGGCCCATGTCGCCAAGGCCGCCCCCCCGGCCGTGGTGATGCTGAACGCCGGGATCGAGGCCGGCGGAACGCTGTTCTCCGACGCCGAAACCTGGACCCGGATCCTCGCCACCAACCTCGGGGGCGTGGTCAACGGCATCCACGCCTTCGCGCCCGGCATGATCGCGGGCGGCCAGCCCGGTGCGGTGATCGTCACCGGCTCCAAGCAGGGCATCACCACGCCGCCCGGCAACGCGCCCTACAACGTCTCCAAGGCAGCCGTGAAGGCGGCCACCGAGGCGCTGGCCCACGAGCTGCGCACCCGCGAGGGGTGCCGAACCACCGCGCACCTGCTGATCCCGGGCTTCGTCTATACCGGCCTAACCAAGGCCCGCGGCGTCGCCGAGAAGCCGCCCGGCGCCTGGACGCCGGAGGAGACCGTCGCCTTCATGCTGGAGCGGCTGGAGGCGGGCGATTTCTACATCCTCTGCCCCGACAACGAGACCACGAGGGCGCAGGACGAGAAGCGCATCGCCTGGGCGGCCGGCGACATCATCGAGAACCGGCCGGCGCTCTCGCGCTGGCATCCGGATTTCTCGGAGGCGTTCAAGCGGTCCATGGCGGAGTGAGCGCCGCCGTCGTTGCGGACGCAGCGAAACGACCCGGGGCTCCGCGACGCAGGGCGCTGTCGCGCGCGAACGGACCCAGAAGCGTCCTGAACATTCGTTCCGGGGCGCGGATGCGCCGGTCGTTGCATCCCCAACGCCGGTTCGATCGAGGGGGGACGCTGCGCCGCGCTGAGCCCCGGGTCGCTTGGCGGCTCTTGCGGTGGCGGCTTCGGCCCGGGGATCCGGACACGTGACGCCAGCCTACGGAAACCGCCCGGACCTGAACAACGCCTGAGGGACGAAGTCACGTCTCCGTCAACTTATAAGCGTCACACCTGGGGCACGGCCGGTCGCGGCATCGCGGCCGGCGAGGCACAGGAGGACATCGATGTTCACCAAGACCGCACGCCTACGCCTGGCGGCCGCCGCACTGGCACTCGGGGGGATCGCCCTCGGAGCCCCCGCGATGGCCGCGCCGCTCGGCCTCGACACCGGCCTGCACCAGGGCGCCGGCGACATCGTGGATGTCCAATACGGCTACGGGTACGGCCATCGCCACGGCTTCGGCCCGCGTCACGGCTTCGGACCGGGCTTCCGCGGCCACCACCACCACGGCTGGGGGCGCGGCCACCATCGCGGCTGGGGCCATCGCGGCGGCTACGGTCATCACCGCCACGGCGGCTGGGGCCACCGTCACGGCCACGGCCGCTGGTGAGGCCGGGGGGCCGGAGCCTATCCGGCCCCGACCCGCTCGATGATCGCCGGGCGGCCGGGGGGCGCCGCGCCGATCCGGTAGGCCGCCCGCAGGGCCGCCTCGGCGCGGTCTGCGGCGGCCGCGTCGGCCGCGTGCACGATCCCCAGCAGGCCGGTCGCGTCGCCGGGACCTGCGAGGTCGGTGAAGCCGACCCGCGGGTCGATCGCGTCCTCGGGCCGGGTCCGTCCACCGCCGAGCCCGATCACCGCCAGACCGATAGCCCGGGTATCGATGGCGGCGACGGCCCCGTCCTGGCGGACCGCCCGCTGCACCGGCGCGGCCGGCAGGTGTCGCGCCGGGGCCTTCAGCAGATCGCCGGGGCCGCCGAGCGCGGCGACCATGTCACAAAAGATCTCGGCTGCCCGGCCGGAGGCCAGCGCCGCCTCCAGGCGCCTGGCCGCCGCGTCCCGGTCCGGCGCGAGACCGCCGATCACCAGCATCTCGGCCGCGAGCGCCAACGTGACCGCGTGGAAGCGCGGCTCGCGGCGCGCGCCCGTCAGGTAGTCGATCGCGTAGGCGACCTCGACGGCGTTGCCGGCGGCGCTGGCGAGCGGCGCGTCCATGCCGGTGATCAGCGCGGCGGTGCGCAATCCGGCGCCCTCGGCCACCGTGACGATGCTCTCGGCCAGGGCGCGGGCTTCGTCCAAGCCCGTCATGAAGGCGCCGGAGCCCTGCTTGACGTCCATCACCAGCCCGTCGAGCCCGGCGGCGAGCTTCTTCGACAAGATCGAGGCGGTGATCAGGTCGAGGGATTCCACCGTGCCGGTGACGTCGCGGATCGCGTAGAGGCGCCGGTCGGCCGGGGCCAGCTCGGCGGTCTGGCCGATGATCGCGCAGCCGACCTTGCCGACCACCCGGCGGAAGGTGTCGAGCCCCGGCGTGGCGTCGTAGCCCGGGATGCTGGCGAGTTTGTCCAGCGTTCCGCCGGTATGGCCGAGGCCGCGGCCCGAGATCATCGGCACGTAGCCGCCGCAGGCCGCCACCATCGGGGCGAGGGCCAGGCTCACCGTGTCGCCGATGCCACCGGTGGAGTGCTTGTCGAGCACCGGACCCGGCAGGTCCCAGGCGAGCACCTGGCCGGATTCGGCCATCGCCCGGGTCAACGCCACCCGCTCCGGCAGCGCCAGGCCGCGGAAGAACACCGCCATGGCGAAGGCCGCCGCCTGCCCCTCGCCGACCGCGCCGTCGGTGAGGCCCCGGACGAAGCCCGCGATCTCCTCCGGATCGAGGGCCAGGCCGTCCCGCTTGGCCCGGATGGTTTCTTGCGGCAGGCGCATCGGTTTCACGAGTCCCGCGCCTGGATCAGCGCCCCGAACAGACTGCTCGCCCCGAGCCTGAAGGTCTTCGGGCTCACCCAGTCCGGCCCCATGATCCGGTCGGCGAGGGCCAGATAGGCGCCGGCATCGGCGACGCTGCGCAGTCCGCCGGAGATCTTGAGGCCCGCCGTACGGCCGCCATCCCGGCCCCTGGCTCGGATCTCGGCCAGCATCGCCTCGGCGGCCTCCGGGGTCGCCGAGACCGGGCTCTTGCCCGTGGAGGTCTTGAGGAAGTCGGCGCCCGCCTCCAGCGCCAGCCGCCCGGCGCGCCGGATCGCCTCGGGCTCGGCAATCTCGCCGGTCTCGAGGATCACCTTCAGCACGGCGGCCCCGCAGGTGTCGCGCACAGCCTCGACCATGTCGCGGGCGGTGGCGGCGTCGCCGCGCAGGACGGCGCGGTAGGGCAGGACGAGGTCGATCTCGTCGGCGCCGTCGCGCAGGGCCTCGGCGGTGTCGTCGGTCGCCCGGGCGCAATCCTCGCCGCCGGCCGGGAAGTTGATCACCGTGGCGACCCGGATGCCGCTGCCCTTGAGCGCCCGCGCGCCCTGCGCCACGAAATGCGGCCAGACGCAGATCGCCGCGACGCCGCCGCGGCGCGCATCCCGGCAGAGCGCGTCGATCTTCGGCTCGGTGCAGGTCTCGGTCAGGTCCGTGAGGTCGAGGAGCGGCAGCGCCCGGCGGGCGACCGCACCGGCATCCGGGTCATCCATGGTCGGTCTCCTGAGCCGGCAGGCCTGCGGCGAAGGCCCGGACCAGGCGGCCGAGATCCTCGGCGGCCCGGGCCGCCACCGCCTTGGTCTCGGCGTGATGAGGCGCGCCCCCGGCGATCCCGGCGGCGAGGTTGGTCACCACCGACACGGCCGCCACCGGCAGGCCGAGGAAGCGGGCGAGGATCACCTCGGGCACGGTGGACATGCCGACGAGGTCGGCCCCGAGGATGCCGGCCATCCGGACCTCGGCCGGGGTCTCGAAGCTCGGGCCGGAGAACCACGCGTAGACGCCCTCACCGAGGGGCACGCCGCAGGCCCCCGCCGCGGCCCGGAGGCGCACGCGCAGGTCGAGATCGTAGGCGTCGGTCATCGGCACGAAGCGGGCGTCGCTCGCCTCGCCGATCAGCGGGTTCATGCCCGACAGGTTGATGTGGTCATGGAGCAGGACCAGGCTGCCGGGGCCGGTCTCCGGCCGCAGGGACCCGGAGGCGTTGGTCAGCAGCAGGCGCCGCGCCCCGAGGCCGGCCGCGCAGGCGAGCGGCACCCGCATCGCCGCCGCGTCGCCCCGCTCGTAGGCATGGGCCCGGCCCTCGAACACCAGCACGGGGCGCCCGGCCAGGCGCCCGCGATGCAGCCGGCCGCCATGGCCGCTGACGCCGGCCCCGGGGAAACCCGGGACCGCCGCGTAATCCAGCGCGTGCACGTCTTTTAGGTCAGCCGCGATCCCGCCGAGTCCGGTGCCGGTGACGATCGCGCAGGCATAGCCGCCGCCGAAGCCGGCGGCCCGCAGCGCGGCGAGTGCGGCGGCCTCAGTCACCCAGCGTCTCCGGCCCGAACGATTCGGGCAGCAACTCCGCCAGCGTGAAGGTTCTCGCGACGCGCTCCGGCCCGGCCGCATGGATCTGCGTGTCCGGCCCGGCGAATTCGCGGATGCGCTGGCGGCAGGCGCCGCAGGGCGTCACCAGGCCCGCACCGTCGCCGCAGACCAGGATCGCGGCGATGCGCCGGCCGCCGCCCGCGATCATCGCGGCGATCGCCCCGGCCTCCGCGCAGGTCCCGACCGGATAGGCCGCGTTCTCGACGTTGCAGCCGGCATGGATCGCCCCGCGCTCGTCCCGAAGCGCCGCCCCGACCCGGAACCGGGAATAGGGCGCATGCGCCCGCTCGCGCACCGCCCGGGCGGCCTCGAACAGGGCTGTCAGCCCCTCATCCCGTTGCGCTGAATCGGCGGCCTGCATGGCCGATCTTTGGCACCCGGCGGGGCGGGCTGTCGAGGGGTGGCGCGCGCCCACGTGGATTGGATCGTCGTCTTCGCGACGCGCCCTGTGCCGGTGCGTCGCCCCGGGCCGAGATCACGCCCGGCCGGCTGCCCCGCCCGTTCCCGCATACCGGGAACCTCAGTGGGCAGTAATCGCGGACCCAGCCAGGAAGGCGCTGCACGTCGTCCCGCACAGGGCCCGGGTCGCCTTCCGCCGGCACTGCATGCGCCGGAGAAAGGGGCAGCTGTCCGCCAAACCCCGTTCCGCTCGCCTCAGTGTGCCGCCGCGCCGGCCCCCAGCATCCCGGCGGCCTGCCGCAGGACCGCGTCGTCCTGCGGGCCGCTCAGCGCGTAGGCGGTGTCGCCGGCATTCCAGGACAGGAGCGTGCCGTCGTCGGAGCCGGTGAGCGCCGCCGGGCCGCCGCGCAGGCCGCGCGTGGCGAACAGCGAGGCCTCACCCATCGGGCCGGCCTCGAAGGCGATCTCGATCCCGGTGCCGTGGCGGCCGGGGAAGATCTGGATGTCGCGCACCTGCCAGCCGGCCGGGAGCGGCGGCAGGTCGATGCCGGTGACCGATTGGAGGCGGGTGCGATCGTAGACCGGGTGCTCGCCCTGGCTGGAGATGCTCTTGCGGAGCTGCGCCACGGCGCGGGCCTGGCGGGCATCGGCGATCAGGGCCGGATCGGGGGTCGCGGCCAGGGTGTCGGGCACGCCGAACCGGCCGATCTCGTCGTGGGCCAGCCAGCCCGCGCCGACCAGGACCACGATGGCTGCGGCGCGCTTGAGCCGCGCGCCGACCCGGCGCCAGCGCTGGTTGCGGTCGAAGCGGCGCGCCAGGACGAGGGTGCGGTCGGGCCCCGGCCCGGGCATGCGCGCGAAGGCGGCCCGGAGGGCGTCGCGGTCGTGCAGCTCGGCCATCACCTGGGCGGCGGCCCCGGGATGGGCAGCCAGATGCCCCTCGACGTCGAGACGGCGCATCGGGTCGATCTGCCCGTCGACGAAAGCGATGAGATCGTCGTCTGTTATCGGATCCATCATCGGTGAAGTCCTCGGTTCCAGCGTGCCGCCGGGGCGGATCCGCCGGTCGTCATCATCTCTGTTCCGGCCCTGCCGCGGTCCGGGTCGAATGCCTCAGGCATCCCCGGCGGCGCGCTTCATCGGCGGCCGGTCCCGGGCCACGTCGGAGGCGACGAGGCGCAGGCCCGGGAAGGTACCGCGCCGGACATCCGGCCTGTCGGATTCGGGCTCGGCCTCGTTCGCGCTCCGGCCGCCATCCTCGAAGGCACGCAACGCCGCCCGGCCGCGGCCGAGGCGGGACATCAGCGTGCCGATCGGGATCCCCAGCACCGCGGCGGCATCGGCATAGGCCATGCCCTCCAGGGTCACGAGGTGGAGGGCGGCGCGCTGCTCCTCCGGCAGGGTCAGGAAGGC
Source organism: Methylobacterium sp. AC315 (assembly GCF_979253755.1). Lineage (NCBI taxonomy): Bacteria > Pseudomonadati > Pseudomonadota > Alphaproteobacteria > Hyphomicrobiales > Methylobacteriaceae > Methylobacterium > Methylobacterium sp. AC315. The sequence continues at coordinate 69,626 of NZ_CEEDEA010000017.1, read as the reverse complement.
CTGCCGGATCTGGGCCAGGCGGACGCGGCCCTCCTGGGCGGGGGGCGCCATGTCCTCGCTCATCCGCACGAGTGCGTCGGCGTGCCGCGCCTCGACCTGACGGCGGCGCTGCTCGTCGATGAAGGCGTTGTGCAGCACCGTCATCATCCAGGTGCGCAGGTTGGTGTTGGGGCGCAGGGACCCCTGCATCTCCAGGGCGCGCACCAGGGTATCGTGCACAAGGTCGTCCGCCCGCAGCGCGTCGCGGGTCAGCGAACGGGCGTAGCGCCGCAGGGGCACCAGCAGGTCGACGATGTCCGGATGCTTGAGCTTGTCTGACGCCATAGGGTGTGAACGCGGGGCCCCAGGCGTTTAATCCCGGGTGTCTAATCCCCGGCGCCGATCAGGCCTGATCGAGGGTGGCGGCGATGCCCGAGACGAGGCGCGGGTCGGTCGGCTCCACCTGGGTGGCGAAGGCGGCAGCCAGGGATCCGTCGCGGGCGATCAGGTACTTGTGGAAGTTCCAGCGCGGGGTCTCGCCCGGCCGCTCCGCCGCCGCCCATTGGTAGAACGGGTGGGCGCCCGGCATCTTCACCCGGGTCTTGGCGGTCAACGGGAAGGTCACGCCGTGATTCTTCCGCGCGGCCTCCGCGATGGCCGGGCCGTCGAGCGGCTCCTGGTTCCCGAAATCCGGCGACGGCACGCCGATCATCGTGAGGCCCCGGTCGCCGAAGCGGGTCCACAGGGTCTGGAGCCCGGCGAGCTGGCCGGCATAGCCGCAGGCCGTGGCGGTGTTGACCACCAGGATCGGCCGGCCGGCATAGGCCGAGAGCGGCATGGCGCCGCCCTCCGGATGCTCGAAGGCGAAGTCGCCCGCCCGCCCGGACGGCGCGGCCCGGGCGGCACCGGCAAACCCGGCGCCCAGCAGGATCAGGGCCTCGCGGCGCAACATCGTCATGGCGGCCTCGCACGGTTACGGGCACTCGCACGCCCACACGGAACCTAGCGCGCGTCGGGCAGATCCCAACGACCGGGATCCCGAAGGGCCTGCGGCCCTTTGGCGGGGTTCGGGGCGCGCAGCCCCGCGCTTCGCCTACGCGGCCCGCACCGTGTCGAGGAAGCGGTGGACCTCGGCGTCCAGCCGCTCCGCCTGGACCGACAGTTCGGAGGCCGAGCCGAGCACCTGCACGGCGGCGGCTCCGGCGCCCTCGGCGGCGCTGGCGACCCCGGCGATGTTGGCCGTGACCTCGCCGGCCCCGGTCGCGGCCTGGCCGACGTTCCGGACGATCTCCTGGGTGGCCGAGCCCTGCTCCTCGATCGCCGCGGCGATGCCGGTGGACAGCCCGCTCATCTCGGTGATGCGGCCGACGATGATCCCGATCGCGTCCACGGTCTCCCCGGTCCGGGACTGGATCTCGCCGACCTGCCGGGCGATCTCGCCGGTGGCCCTGGCGGTCTGGCCGGCCAGCTCCTTCACCTCCGTGGCGACCACCGCGAAGCCGCGCCCCGCCTCGCCGGCCCGCGCGGCCTCGATCGTGGCGTTGAGCGCCAGCAGGTTGGTCTGGCCGGCGATGCCGCTGATCAGGTCGACCACGGCGCCGATCTTCACGGCCCCGTCGCGCAGGTTGCGCACGAGGTCCGCGGATTTCCCGGCTTCCAGCACGGCGGCGTCGGCGAGGTCGGCCGAGGCCTGCACCTGCCGGCCGATTTCGTTGACGGAGACCCCGAGTTCCTCGGCCGCCGCCGCCACGGTGTTGACGTTGGAGGCCGCCTGCTCGGCCGCCGTCGCCACGGTGGTCGACTGGCTGGCGGTCTCGGCCGCCACGGCGCTCATGTGCTCGGCGGTGGATTTCAGGTTCGCCGCGGCGGTGGCGACCGCGCGGATGATGCCGCCGACGGCGCCCTCGAAGCTGGCGGCCAGATCGCGCATCGCCGTCTTGCGCTGTGCCTCCTGGCCGATCCGGGCCTGGGCGGCCTCCGCCTCCAGCACCTTCGTGCGGGCGAGCCCGTCGCGGAACACCTGCACGGCGCCGGCCATCGCGCCGATCTCGTCGCGGCGGCCGACGCCGGGGATCTCCACGGTGAGGTCGTCGGCGGCGAGCCGGGTCATGGTCTGGGTCATCCGGTTGATCGGCTTGCCGATGCCGTGATTCAGGAGCAGCGACCCGACCAGGGCGGTGATCACCACCGCGCCGAGGCCGATCAGGTTGGCCATCCGCGACGCCGAGACGGCCGCGGCCGAGGCGGCGCTCCGGTCCTTCAGCAGATCCTGCTCGACCTGCGCGATCTCGGCCGCCTTGGCGCGCACGGCATCCATCGTGGCCTTGCCGACGCCCGAACCTTCGAGCCGGCGCGCGTCCTCGCGGGTCGCCGGGTCCGTCATCAAGCTGAGTTCGCGGTCCGCCACCGCGCCGCTCCAGCGCTCGGTCAGGGCTTTCAGCTCCAGGAGGCGTCCGGGCTGCGTGGGATTGTTGGCGGTGAGCTTGCGCGCCGCGTCCCAGGAGGCCGCGAACGCCTTCCGCCCGGCCTGCTCGGGTTCGAGGAAGCGCGGCTCGGCGGAGATCAGGTAGCCCCGCAGGGCGGTCTCCCGGTCGACCATCGCGACCACCATCCGGTCGACCTCGGCCAGCACCTCATGGGTGTGGACGGTCCAGGCCTCGGTCTCCTCGATCAACCCGATATTGCGGAGCGAGACCACCGAGACGGCGACGGTGATCGCCAGCATCAGGGCCATGACCAGCGCGATCTTCACGCCGGTCCTGAGATCGATCAGGCGAAAACCCCTGGGCCGTCCTTCAGGGCAGAATCACCGGGCCCACTCGGCCTGCGGTCGACGCACCGGGATACTACATCTCCGTGAAATATCTCTTACGCCGCACAAATTTTATTAAGAAGCGACACTTAGCCGGATACTATACTCTACAAATTGAAACGTATTCCATGAAACCACGTTCAATCGTGTCGATATTACTACGCAAACGATTGTGCGCTGTACGGGTCTTGCCTCCCTCTCGCCTCCCTCTTGCCGCGCTCGACCAATCTTGCCCCGTCTATTGATACGCGTCCCGCAGGTTCAGGGTGCAGGCGTGACCGATGGTTCCGTAGGTCTCGGCGAGCCAGGCCCGGGCGGCGCCGCGGCCCTTGTCGCGCAGGCGCTTGAACACGGTCCAGCGCGCGTCGAGCTTGGAGGCGGCGTTGTAATCCTCGAGCGCGTCGGTGCCGTCGATCCGGTGCACCAGGACCCGCTGGTAGCCGCCCTGGCCCAGGGTGCCGTCCTCGATCAGGCCGTCGAGGAAGTCGATCGCCCGCAATTCCCGCATCAGGTTGGCGTTGAAGGTGATCTCGTTGAGCCGGTCGCGGATCTCACGCTCCGTGCGCGGGGTCTCGCGCCGCTCGACAGGGTTGATCTGGACCAGCACGATGTCGCGGGTCCGGGCGCCCCGGTGCAGCGGGTAGAGCGGCGGGTTGCCGAGATAGCCGCCGTCCCAATAGGGCACGCCGTCGATCTGGACCGCCTGGAAGACCGTCGGCAGGCAGGCCGAGGCCATCAGGTGGTCGACGGTCAGGCGCTCGCGCTCGAACACCGCGAGCTTGCCGGTCCAGACATTGGTGGCCGAGACGAACAGGCCGGCGGTCTCGGACTCCCGCAGGCGCTCGAAATCCACCTGCGCGGCCAGCGCCTTGCGCAGCGGGTTGATGTTGAGCGGGTTCGACACGTAGGGGCTCGGCGAGAGCATCTTGGACCAGAACTCGGCCACCGGGTTGCCCTTCCACAGGCTGAACAGCCCGCTGACGACGTTGCGCTGGGCCGGGCCGAGGTCACCGTCGAGGCTGACCTCGCGCCAGAACCGCTCGAGCCCCTCCCGGGCGCCGTCCGGGCCGCCCTTCAGCCAGCCGTCGACCATCACGACGGCGTTCATCGCCCCGGCGCTCGCCCCGGTCAGCGCCTCGAAGGCCAGGCGGCCGTCCTCGATCAGGGCATCGAGCACGCCCCAGGTGAAGGCCCCGTGGGCGCCGCCGCCCTGCAGGGCCAGGGCGACCGGCTTCTCGGCCCGGGGCCCCGCCAGGATCCGGTTCGGCGGGTGGGCGGGTGTGGGCTCGATCCCGTCCGAGACAGGGATTCCGGACGAACGGTCGGGCAACATGTCCGGCACGGTTTCCGGGACGGCAGTCACCGGGTTGTGCGGCTCACCGCCGTGGGGATGCTCGCGCATGTCGGCCTCCAATCAGGGCTTCCTACATGGGATGGTGCACTGCAACATCAACCATGCCCGGGGCTGGCGGCGCGGCGCCGGACGGCGCGCGGCGCGCGATTCCGGCAACAGGGGCGGACGAAAACCGGTGTCGGCCGCGCGGCAAACTCGACATCCGCATCCGGATACGACATGACAGCCGCGATGCTGTCATGCGTGGCGTCTGCTTGACGCCGCGCGGCGTCGTCCGCAGCTAACCGCGGTCGGCCCGCAGCCCCGAAGCTCCGGCGAGGCGCGCGCCGCGAGATGCCCGGCCAGCCCGTTCAAGGCTCCGGCGCTCCGCACAGTGCGCGCACGCGAAGGTCCACGATGGAAGTCATGGAAGCCATCCGCTCCGAAAATCCCGCCGAGACCGCCCTGACCAGCGGGGGTCCGGAGATCGCCGGCCCCGCGCCGCGCCACCGCACGGTGGGCGTCACCGTCGGCACGGGCGAAGGCGCGGTCACGGTCGGCGGCGGCGCCCCGATCGTCGTGCAGTCGATGACCAACACCGACACCGCCGACATCGACGGCACGGTGGCGCAGGTCGCCCAGCTCGCCCGGGTCGGCTCGGAGCTGGTCCGCATCACCGTCGACCGGGACGAGGCGGCGGCCGCGGTGCCGAAGATCCGTGAGCGGCTCGACCGGATCGGCGTCCACGTGCCGCTGATCGGCGATTTCCACTACATCGGCCACAAGCTTCTGGCCGACCATCCGGCCTGCGCCGAGGCCCTGGCGAAGTACCGGATCAACCCCGGCAACGTCGGGTTCAAGGATAAGAAGGACACCCAGTTCTCCTCGATCATCGAGCAGGCGATCAAGTACGGCAAGACCGTCCGGATCGGCGCCAACTGGGGCTCGCTCGACGGCGAGCTGCTCACCCACCTGATGGACGAGAACGCCAAGCTGCCGCGGCCGATCGATGCCCGCGCGGTGATGCGGGAGGCGATGGTGCGCTCGGCGATCGGCTCGGCCGACCGGGCGGTGGAACTCGGCCTGCCGCAGAACAAGATCATCCTGTCGGCCAAGGTCTCGGCGGTGCAGGACCTGATCGCGGTCTACCGCGAGGTGGCGCGCCGCTCGGATTACGCGATCCACCTGGGCCTCACCGAGGCCGGCATGGGCTCCAAGGGCCTGGTCGCGGCCTCGGCGGCGATCGGCGTGCTGCTCCAGGAGGGGATCGGCGACACGATCCGCTACTCGCTCACCCCGGAGCCCGGCGGCGACCGGAGCGTGGAAGTCAAGGCGAGCCAGGAATTGCTGCAGACCATGGGCTTCCGCACCTTCGTGCCGATGGTTGCGGCCTGCCCGGGCTGCGGCCGCACCACCTCGACCACCTTCCAGGAGCTGGCCCGCGACATCCAGAACTGGATCGTCACCTCCATGCCGGAATGGAAGAAGACCTATCCGGGAGTCGAGGGCCTGAACGTCGCCGTGATGGGCTGCATCGTCAACGGTCCGGGCGAATCGAAGCACGCCGATATCGGCATCTCGCTTCCCGGCACCGGCGAGACCCCGACCGCGCCGGTGTTCATCGACGGCAAGAAGGCGATGACGCTGCGCGGCGCCACGCTGGCCAAGGATTTCGAGACGGTCGTGATCGACTACATCGAGCGCCGGTTCGGCCAGCAGGGCGGCGATACCCGCACCGCGGCCGAATAGGCCGGGTCGCGGAACGGCGCCGGACGAATCACCCTGTCGTCCGGGGGCCGTGCAGCGGAGCCCGGGCTCCGGAACCGCAGCAGGGCCGCATCCGGCCCCGTCGGCGGCTCTGGGTTCCGGGCCCGCCCGCGGCGCCCCGGAATGACGAGGCGGGCGACCGGTCGCGTGAGGGCGCTCCCGAAGCGAACGTTCCCCCTACCGCCGCTCCCCGCTCCCACCCGAAGCCTGATCTTCGCACGGCCCCCGGTTCCCGGCCGCCTGAGGCCGTGATAGCAAGGCCGCACGATCCCGTGAGTGGTCGGCCTGGTGGCCGGCCCGCGTGGTTCGGCGGAGTTTTCGCGTCCTCCTGCCCGGCCCTCCGGGCCCCCATGAGCCGACCCGCGAAACGCCGGCCACGCCCGAGCCTCCGACAATCCGCATGAGCCAGACCTTCGCACCCGGCGTAGCAGCCCAGCCCGCGCCCGCGGCGTCTGACGCCGCGCCCCCGTCAGCCCCGGTGCCTGCCCCGGTGTCCGCCCCTGTGCCCACTTCGGGGGCCGAGGCCGGCGCTCCGCCCCCCGAGCAGGGGCCGGCCCCGGCCGGCGCCCTGGATTCCCCCGAGAAGGCCGAGACCCAGCACGGCCATGCCGGCTTCTGGACCCTGCTGGTCGGCTCGGTCGGGGTCGTCTACGGCGACATCGGCACCAGCCCGCTCTACGCCTTCCGCGAGGCGCTGGTCCCGGCCCGCACCGACGGCATCCTGCTGCCCGAGGAGGTGATCGGCACCGTCTCGCTGATCCTCTGGGCACTGTTCCTGATCGTGACGGTCAAGTACGTCGCGATCCTGCTGCGCATGGACAACAACGGCGAGGGCGGCATCCTCTCGCTGATGGCACTGGCCCGGAAGGCGCTCGGCGGATCCCGCATCGTGTTCATGCTCGGCCTGCTCGGCGCCTCCCTGTTCTACGGCGACGCGGTGATCACCCCGGCGATCTCGGTGCTCTCCGCCGTGGAGGGGCTGAAGCTCGTCACCCCGGCCCTGAACGACTACGTGCTGCCGATCACGGTGACGATCATCGTCGCCCTGTTCCTGGTGCAGAACCGCGGCACCGCCAAGGTCGCGGCGTTCTTCGGGCCGATGACCGTGGTGTGGTTCGTCGCCATGGCGCTCGCCGCCCTGCCGCATATCGGCCTGCACACGGAGGTGTTCCGTGCGGTCAACCCCTGGTACGCGGTGCATTACCTGCTCGGCCACGGCACCGGGGCGCTGGTGGCGCTCGGCGCGGTGTTCCTGGCGGTGACCGGCGCCGAGGCCCTGTTCGCCGATCTCGGGCATTTCGGCCGCAAGCCGATCCAGGTGGCGTGGGTCTGCCTGGTCTTCCCGGCGCTCGCCCTCAACTACCTGGGCCAGGCGGCCCTGGTGCTGGAGAAGCCCGACACCGCCGACCCGTTCTTCCAGCTCGTCCCGGCCTGGGGCCTGCTGCCGATGGTGGTGCTGGCGACGCTGGCCACCGTGGTGGCGAGCCAGGCGGTGATCACCGGCGCCTTCTCCCTCTCCCGGCAGGCGATCCAGCTCGGTCTGCTGCCGCGCCTCGAGATCCGCCACACCTCCGAATCGCATGCCGGCCAGATCTACCTGCCGCAGATCAACGGTCTGCTGATGGTCGGCGTCGTGCTGCTGGCGGTGCTGTTCAAGACCTCCTCGTCGCTCGCCTCGGCCTACGGCATCGCGGTGACCGGCACGATGCTGCTCACCGCCTCGATGACCTTCCTGGTGATCTGGCGGATGTGGGGCTGGTCTCCGGTGGCCGCCGCCCTGGTGATGCTGCCGTTCATCGTGGTCGAGTTCCTGTTCCTGCTCTCCAACCTGATCAAGGTGGTCGAGGGCGGCTACGTGCCCCTGATCCTGGCCGGCGGCCTCGTCATCCTGATGTGGACCTGGGTGCGCGGGGTCACGATCCTGTTCAACAAGACCCGCAAGACCGACGTGCCGCTGGTCGAGCTGGTCGGCATGCTGGAGAAGAGCCCGCCCCACCACGTGCGCGGAACCGCGGTGTTCCTGACGAGCGACCCCGAGATCGCCCCGGCCGCCCTGCTGCACAACCTGAAGCACAACAAGGTGCTGCACGAGAAGAACGTGATCCTCACGGTGGAGACGGTGGACACCCCGCGCTCGAAGGAGACCGACAAGGTCCGGATCGAGCCGGTGGGGCCGCACTTCTTCAAGGTGGTGATGAAGTTCGGCTACATGGAGACGCCGAACATCCCCAAGACCCTGGTGCTGCTGCGCCGCCAGGGCTTCAAGTTCGACATCATGGCGACGTCGTTCTTCCTGTCCCGCCGCTCGATCCGCCCGGCCACCCATTCGGGCATGCCGCTCTGGCAGGACCGCATCTTCATTACCCTCGCCAAGAACGCGAACGACGCCACGGACTTCTTCCAGATCCCCACCGGGCGCGTGGTCGAGGTCGGGACGCAGGTGACGGTGTGAGGATCGCGCCGCTGGTGTAGATCCGCGCAAGCGATTATCTACATCGATCTGTCGAGGGCGAACGGCCGTGCCGATCAACGTCAACAATCCCGAAGCCGATGCGCTGACACGCCGGTTCGCCGCCCTGGCGGGGGTCGGCATCACCGAGGCGATCGTCATCGCCATGCGGGAGGCGATCGCGCGCAGGCACCCGGGGGAGACGCCGCAGGCCACCGCCGCACGGTTGCGCGAGAAGCATGGAATCACCCTCAGCGAGGCTGCCCGGACGCCCCTCCCGCGGGATGTCTACGACGCGATGTGGGAGGGCCGCTGATGTTCGTGGACGCCTCCGCGCTCGTCGCCCTGCTGGCGGACGAGCCGGAGGCCGGCCGGATCTCCGGCGCCCTCGCCTCAGCCGACCGGTGCATGACCTCGCCCGTCGCGATCCTGGAAACGGCGCTGGCCCTGGCGCGGCCCGACAAGTTCGACATGACAATCGAGGCCGTCGGGCCGATCGTCCTCGAATTCCTCGCAGCCCGAAGCATCAAGATCTGCGATCTCCCGCCCGCCAGCGAGACGACGGCGCTCGCCCTGTCGGCGGCGCATCGATACCGGGCAGGCCGGCACGGTCTCAACCTCGGGGACTGCCTCCACTACGCCGCGGCCCGGTTCTTCAACGTGCCGATCCTTGCCAGGGCGGACGAGTTTCGCAGGACCGATCTGGAGACTGTTCGCTGACGGTCCGGTGATGGATCGATCCGCCGTCAAACACTCAACGGACCGATGTTCGCGTTGGGAATGCAGGCGCCGCCCGGCCATGGCGAGCGCGGCGCAGCGGCAAGGCCGTTAGGTCCGAGCCGAACAAGCGTTCGGATGCCGACGCTGATCGTTGTCGACGCAGTGCAGCGTCGCAGTACGGACCTCTTCCCTCTCACACGTTCGAAGGCGTTGTCTTCCACGACGCCGGCATGTGCGCCGCCGCACGCGGCATGTCCCCGGCGCGGGCCTCCGGCGGCGTGCCGCATCCACCTTGCGTTGCACAAGGCTCCCGGGGTGGATTAGAATTCTTCCACTTCCGAACCCAGAAGCCCGTTCGCCGGGTTAGCCGGCATGGGCGGACGCGCGGACCGAGCATCGGTCGGCGCCTCCGGCTCTGACCCGACGGGACGCCGCTCAGGCGCTGCCAGACAGGACGCATCGATGATCAAACTCACCGTGAACGGGGCTGCGCGCAGCTTCGACGGCGACCCCGACATGCCGCTGCTGTGGTACCTGCGCGACGAGTTGGGCCTCACCGGCACCAAGTTCGGCTGTGGCGTGTCGCTGTGCGGCGCCTGCACGATCCATCTCGGCGGCGCGGCGACCCGCGCCTGCATCACCCCGGTCTCGGCCGCCGCCGGCCAGGAGGTCGTGACCATCGAGGGGCTGTCGCCCGACGGCAATCATCCGGTGCAGGTGGCCTGGCGCGACCTCAACGTCTCCCAGTGCGGCTACTGCCAGTGCGGCCAGATCATGCAGGCCGCAGCCCTGCTCAAGGACACGCCCAAGCCGTCCGAGCAGGACATCGACGACACGATGAGCGGCAACATCTGCCGTTGCGGCACCTATCCGCGCATCCGCGCGGCGATCCATCAGGCCGCCGGCCAGACGGCCCCCGCCGGCAAGGGAGAGCGCCTGTGATTCACGACGCACAGATGATGGCCGAACTGGCCAACGCCAAGCCGACCGCCAAGCCCGTCTTGGCCAATGTCAGCCGCCGCGGCATCCTCGGGGGCGCCGGCGCGCTGGTGCTCGCCCTGTCCCTGCGCGACGCCCGCGCCGACGAGGGCCAGACCGCCGAGCAGAAGGCCCAGAAGTTCGGCGCCGACGGCATGCCGCACGGCTGGCGCGACGACCCAAAAATCTTCGTGGCGATCGCCCCGGACGGCACCGTCACGGTGACCAACCACCGCTCCGACATGGGCCAGGGCGTGCGCACCTCGGTGGCGCTCACGGTCGCCGACGAGCTTGAGGCCGACTGGCCGAAGGTGAAGGTGGTCCAGGCCTGGGGCGACGAGCAGCGCTTCGGCAACCAGGACACCGACGGCTCGCGCTCGCTGCGCCACTTCTTCCAGCATTTCCGCCATGCCGGCGCCGCCGCGCGGCTGATGCTGATCGAGGCCGCGGCCAAGCAGTGGGGCGTGCCGGCCTCCGAGGTGACGGCGTCCAACCACACCCTCACGCACGCCAAGTCGAAGCGCAGCCTCGGCTACGGCGCCGTGGCGCAGGCGGCCTCCGAGTTGCCGGTGCCCACGAACGTCACGCTGAAGGACCCGAAGGATTTCCGGTACATCGGCACCGGCAAGATCGGGCTGATCGACAATTTCGACATCACCACGGGCCGGGCCATCTACGGCCTCGACACCAAGCTCGACGGGATGCTGTACGCCGTTGTGGCCCGGCCGGCGGTCTACGGCGGCAAGGTCACGTCCTACGACGACAGCGAGGCCAAGAAAGTCCCGGGCGTCGTCAAGATCTTCAAGATCGACGGCGGCGAGATCCCGAGCGAGTTCATGCCGCTCGGCGGCGTCGCGGTGGTCGCCAAGAACACCTGGGCCGCCATGAAGGCGCGCGACGCGCTGAAGATCACCTGGGATGACGGCCCGAACGCCGGCTACGACACCGACGTGTTCCGCAAGGAGCTCGAGGCCGCCGCGCGCAAGCCCGGCAAGGTGGTGCGCAACCAGGGCGACGTCGACGGCGCGATGGCCAAGGCCAAGACCAAGCTCGAGGCCGAGTATTTCGTGCCTCACCTGGTCCAGGCCCCGATGGAGCCCCCGGCCGCCGTGGCCCGGGTGAAGGACGGCTTCTGCGAGGCCTGGGCGTGCACGCAGGGTCCGCAGGCCGCCAACGACCGCCTGATGAAGGCGCTCAAGCTGCCCGACGACAAGGTCAAGGTGAACGTCACGCTGCTCGGCGGCGGCTTCGGGCGCAAGTCCAAGCCGGATTACGTGGTCGAGGCCGCCCTGTGCTCGCAGGCGGTGGACGGCGCGCCGGTCAAGCTCGCCTGGACCCGCGAGGACGACATCCACCACGGCTACTACCACACCATCTCGGTGGAGCGCCTGGAGGCCGGCCTCGACGACAAGGGCATGCCGGTGGCCTGGCTGCACCGCTCGGTGGCGCCGACGATCGGCTCGATCTTCGCGCCCGATCCGAAGCACGAGCTGCCGTTCGAGCTCGGGATGGGTCTGGTGAACACCCCGTTCAACCTGCCCAACGCCCGAATGGAAAACCCGGAGGCCGCCGCCCACGTCCGGATCGGCTGGTTCCGCTCGGTCTCGAACATCCCGCACGCCTTCGCGATCCAGTCCTTCGTGTCGGAGCTGGCGCATGCCGCCGGCCGCGACCCGAAGGAGTACCTGCTGGACCTGATCGGCCCGGCCCGGACAATCGACCCGACCTCGATCGGCGACGTCTGGAACCACGGCGAGGACCCGAAGCTCTACCCGATCGACACCGGCCGCCTGCGCGGCGTGATCGAGGCTGCCGCCAAGGGCGCCGGCTGGGGGCGGCAGATGCCCAAGGGCCGCGGCCTCGGCATCGCCGGCCACTACAGCTTCGTCACCTACACGTCGGTGGCGGCTGAGGTGGAGGTCGACGACAAGGGCCAGGTGAAGGTGCACGCCATCGACATCGCGGTCGATTGCGGTCCGCAGGTGAACCCGGAGCGCATCCGGTCGCAGATGGAAGGCGCGGTGGTCATGGGGATGGGGCTCGCCCTCACCTCCGAGATCACCTTCAAGCAGGGCCGGGCCGTGCAGAACAACTTCGACGGCTACGAGATCATCCGGATCGACGCCGCCCCGAAGGTGGTCCGCGTGCACCTGGTGCCGACCGGCTCCTATGACGGCCCGCTCGGCGGCGTCGGCGAACCCGGCGTGCCGCCGGTGGCGCCCGCCATCGCCAACGCGGTCTTCGCCGCCACCGGCCGGCGCGTGCGGCAATTGCCGATCCGCGACCAGCTCAGCGCCTGAACCGCATTCCACCGCGACGCGTTGGGGGACCGGGGACCTGATCCCCGGCCCCCCGCCATGAGAGAGTTCGACACGATGATGCGTCCCGCCATCTTCACGGTTTCCGTCACGGTGCCGCTGGCCCTGGTCCTGATGGCGGCCCCGGTCCTCGCCTCGCCCTGCTCGGACAAGATCGACGCCCTGTCGAAGCGTGTCACCTCGGAGGCGACCGCCTCGATCTCGGCCTCCACCAGCGGCCAGGGCAACGCCGCCAAGCGCGGCGGCGAGGGCGTGACCGGCACCGAGGGCCAGCGCGCCAACGAATCCCCGCAGGCCCCCCCGGAGAAGTCGGCCCAGGCCGGCGAGGGCGCGGATGCCGCCCAGCAGGCCAAAGTCGCGTTGGACGAGGCGCGCACCGCCGATTCCAAGGGCGACGCAAAGGGCTGCGAGGCCGGCGTGGCCCGGGCCGAGAGCCAGCTGAAGAAGGCGCCCTGAGGCGTCGGTCGCGGTACCGGGCCGGCGATCACGCGGGCCCGACCCCGCGACCGCGCCAACCCATCGTTCCGAGTTGCAGCTTTCGGCGGACCCGTCGTTCCCGGATCCGTTACGTCCGAGCGATGGTCTGCACCGTCATTCCGGGGCGCCGGAGGCGGCCCCGGAATGACCGGGCGGGGCGGCTCGGATCATTCCTCCGGTCAGGGGACTGAAACCGAGCATCCGCGTCCGGCGCGGCGTCGCCGCCCGGGCGGACGCCGCGAAACGCAGACGGGGATCGTGCCAACTCCGGCGGCGGTTTCGCTCGTCTCGGAGGGGTCGGTCCCCGGCGGCGGGCGGTCGGGGCGGCGCAACGTCCGCCCCGCGATGCGGCCTCAGGCGGCCGCGGCGGCGAGCGCGTGGGGGTTGCCGTTCAGGCCGGCGCAGAGATCGTCGATCTCGGCGAGGTCGAGGGCGTCCCCGGCCCGGCCCGCGATGGTGTCGATCAGGTCGTCCTGGCGGGGGTCGAACGGATGTCCCTGCATCCGGTAGAACTGGTAATAGCGCAAAGCCGCCAGGACGGTGTCACGCTCGCGGTCGGTTACGGTGAAGTGCTGCATGGGTCTTCGTCTTCCCCTTGTGGCTTCAACGAACGCCCGGGCGGGCCGCGACGCCGAACCCGAGCTTGACCGTTGTAACCGGTGGGCAACGACCCGAACAGTTCTTGACAGCTCGCGCGGATGTGATTCGCATTATTTAAGATTTTGGTCCTCGCCCCGGAAACCCGGTCGCGAATCGAAAAGCCGTTCGCCGGCAACGCCTTGCGGCCGGCGTGACCGTTACAGCCCGAGATCGGTCAGGTAGCGGGGCAGGACCGTGCTCGCCGGCCCGTAGCGCGCGTCGTCGAACGCGTCGGCGTTGTCCGAGGGGTCCAGGTTGATTTCGCAGGTGGGAATCGTCAGGGCCCGGGCCTGCCGCACGTACCCGGCCGCCGGGTAGACCGCCCCCGAGGTGCCCACGGCCACGAACAGGTCGGCCGCGGCCAAGGCCGCCTCGATCGCGTCGCGGTGCATCGGCATCTCGCCGAACCAGACGATGTCCGGCCGCATCCGGCCCGCCGTCCCGCAGGCCGGGCAGGACGACGCCCGGTTCAGGTCGTCGCGCCAGGGCGTGACCGTCCCGCACGCGGTGCAGCGGGCCTTGAGCAGCTCGCCGTGCATGTGGACCACCGCGCGCGAACCCGCCCGCTCGTGCAGGTCGTCGACGTTCTGCGTGCACAGGAACAGGCGTCCGCCTCGCTCGGCGAGCCGCGCCTCGGCCTCGGCCAGGGCCATATGCGCCGCGTTGGGCGCGGCCGCGACCACGCCCCGGCGGCGATGGTCGTAGAAGTCGAGCACCGCATCGGGATCGGCGGCGTAGGCTTCCGGGGTGGCGAGCTTCATCGGGTCGAACCGCGCCCAGATCCCGCCGCGGTCGCGGAACGTGCCGAGTCCGCTCTCGGCCGACACGCCCGCCCCGGTCAGCACGAAGATGTTTCTGGGGGCGCTCATGCGGCGTGCTCCAGGGAATGGCCGGATCGGTCCGCAGGTTGGCTGCGCGGTTTCTTTCGCGGGTTTCGCAAGAGGGCGATCCTGCCGCTCGCTTCACCGCGTGGGAGACACGAAATGTCCGATGTTGCGTTGCTGGTCATCGACGTCCAGGAATCCTTCCGTCACCGGCCGTTCTGGAGCGAGGCGGACGTGCCGCTGTTCACCGAACGCCTCCAGGCGCTGATCGACGGCGCGGCGGCGCGCCGCATTCCGGTGCTGCAGGTGTTCCACGTCGCGGAGACGGGTCCGTTTGCGGTCGAGTCCGGCCATGTCCGCACCCTCGAGCCCATCGTGATCGCGCCGGCGGCCATGTTCCACAAGCGCCGGCACAGCGCGCTGGTCGATACGGGTCTCGCGGGCTGGCTGACGCAGCGCGGCATCCGCCGCCTGATCGTGTCCGGGATCCGCACCGAGCAATGCTGCGAGACCACCACCCGCCACGCCTCCGACAGCGGCTTGCAGGTGGATTACGTCACCGAGGCGACGCTGACCTTCGCGATGACCCATCCTGACGGCCGCAGCTTCAGCCCGGACGACATCAAGGCCCGCACCGAGCTGGTCCTGGTGGACCGCTTCGCCCGCATCGCCACGGTGGCGCAGGCGCTCGCCGGCCGGGACCTGCCGGTCGCCGCATGAGCGAGGCGGCGCGGCGCAGCATCCCGGTCCTGGTGGTCCTGCCGCCGCGCACCCTGCTGCTCGATCTCGCCGGCCCGGTCGAGGTGCTGCGGATCGCCGGGGCGGTGCAGGAGCGGGTCGCCTTCGCGGTCCGCTACGTGGCGCCGGATCCGTACACCCGCTGCTCGATCGGGCTGGCCCTGAGCGGCGCCGAGCCGCTGCCGGAGGCGGTCGCGCCCGGCACCGTGGTGCTCCTGCCCGGCGCGTCGTCCCGGGTGCTCGGCCGCGCAGCCGATCCGGACGACGCGGCCGCCGAGGCGCGCATCGTCGACTGGCTGCGCGGCGCGATCCGGCCGGGCCACACCCTGGTGACGGTCTGCGAGGGCACGCTGATGGCCGCCCGGGCCGGGCTGTTCGACGGCTATGCCTGCACCACCCATCACGCGAGCTGCGCGCGGCTCGCCGCCCTGGCGCCCCGGGCGCGGGTGCTGGAGAACCGGCTGTTCGTGCAGGACCGGGACCGGTTCAGCAGCGCCGGCGTCACCGCGGGCGTCGACCTGATGCTCCACCTCGTCGCCGACTGGGCCGGCCCCGCCGCGGCGCTGGCGGCGGCCCGGACCCTGGTCGTCTACATGCGCCGCGGGCCCGACGACCCGCAGCTCTCGCCCTGGCTGGAAGGCCGCAGCCACCTGCATCCGGTGGTGCACCGCGCCCAGGACGCGATCGCGGCCGAGCCGGCGCGTGACTGGTCCCCCGAGATCTTGAGCCGCCTCGCCGGGGCGAGCCCGCGCAACCTCGCCCGCCTGTTCCGGCTCCATGCCGGCATGACCGTGACCGACGCGGTCAACCGCGCCCGGATCGCGCTCGCTCGGGACCTGATCGCCCAGACCGACCTCGCCCTGGAGCAGGTCGCCGACCGCGCGGGTTTTGGCTCCGCCCGGCATATGCGGCGGGTGTGGGGCCGGTTCCACGCGGCCGCCCCCTCGAGCCTCAGAGCCAAAATCCCGGTTTCGAAAGGTCCGTGACCTTTCGCGGGTCCAGGGCGGAGCCCTGGGTGCCTCAGGGGCTCCGCCCCCGAACCCCTGCCAAAGGGCTGCGCCCTTCGGGAACCCATGACTTGGGCACTCTGGACCCCGCCGGACGGCTGTGCCCTCCTCGCGTCGCCCGAATCGGCGCGGACGATGCATCCGCCCGTCCCGACAGGCGCCTGCGGGCGCGGAGGAGAGCGCGTCATGCCCGAATTCGACCTGGCGATCCGCGGCGGCACCGTGGTCACGGCGAGCGACACGGTGCGGGCGGATGTCGGCGTGCGCGGCGGGCGGATCGTGGCTGTGGCCGAGGGCATTGCCGACGCCGCCCGGGTGATCGACGCCTCCGGGCTGCTGGTCCTGCCCGGCGGCATCGACAGCCACGTCCACATCGCCCAGGATCCCGGCCCCGGCATCGTCATGGCGGACGATTTCGCCAGCGCGACCCGGGCGGCGGCGGCCGGGGGCAACACCTGCGTGATGCCGTTCGCGGTCCAGCCCCGGGGCGGATCGCTGCGCGGCGCGGTGGATGCCTACCGGGCCAAGGCCGAGGGCCAGTGCCACGTCGATGTGGCGATCCACATGATCGTCTCGGACCCGAGCGAGGCGGTGCTCGGCCAGGAGCTGCCGGCGCTGGTGGCCGACGGCTACACCTCGTTCAAGGTGTTCATGACCTACGACGACCTAGTCCTGAACGACCGCCAGCTGCTGGACGTGTTCCACGTCGCGCGGCGGCAGGGCGCCCGGGTGATGGTCCACGCCGAGGGCTACGACGCGATCCGCTATCTCAGCGACCGGCTGGAGCGGGCGGGCGAGACGGCGCCCTACGGCCACGCCCTGTCCCGGCCCGAGGTGGTCGAGCGCGAGGCGGCGCACCGGGCGATCAGTCATGCCGAGCTGATCGACCTGCCGATCGTGATCGTCCACGTCTCCGGCCGCGAGGCCACCGAGCAGATCGCCTGGGCGCAGGCGCGCGGGCTGAAGATCCGGGCCGAGACCTGCCCGCAATACCTGACGCTGACGGCCGAGCACATGAAGGGGCTCGGGCTCGACGACCCGATGGCGGGCGCGAAGTACGTCTGCTCGCCGCCGCCGCGGGACGAGGCCAGCCAGGAGGCGGTCTGGTCCGGCATCCGGCGCGGGATCTTCGACGTGGTCTCCTCCGACCACTCGCCGTTTCGCTACGACGATCCACAGGGCAAGCTGAACCCGCGCGGCAGATCCTCGTTCCGCTGGATCCCGAACGGCATCCCGGGGGTCGAGACAAGGCTGCCGGTGTTCTTCTCCGAAGGCGTCTCGAAGGGGCGGATCAGCCTCAACCAGTTCGTCGCGCTCACCGCCACGAACCACGCCAAGCTGTACGGCCTGTATCCGCGCAAGGGCTCGATCGCCCCGGGCTTCGACGCGGACCTCACCCTGTGGGACCCGAACAAGCGCGAGACGATCCGCCAGGAGATCCTGCACCACGGCTCCGACTACACCCCCTGGGAGGGCTTTGCGGTCACGGGCTGGCCCGTGATGACGATCGCGGGCGGCCAGGTGATCGCCGAGGACGGCAAGGTCCTGTCCGAGCCGGGCCGCGGCCGGGTGCTCGACCGGGCGGTCGATCCGGCCGAGCGGCGGGGTGCGTGACGGCGACGCTGGCCCGCCGCTTGCGTGCCGTCTCCGGGGGAGCTTCGCATGAATGTCGAGCTGATCGGCCTGACCAAGCGCTACGGCGCGGCCACCGCGGTCGACGCCATCGACCTGAAGGTGCCGTCCGGGGCCTATTGCTGCCTGCTCGGGCCCTCCGGCTGCGGCAAGACCACGACGCTGCGGATGATCGGCGGCCACGAGCGCGCGAGCGCCGGCGACGTGGTGATCGGCCCGAAAGCCGTGGGCGACGCGACGCCGGCCGAGCGCGGCACCGCCATGATGTTCCAGAGCTACGCCCTGTTCCCGCATCTCGACGCGCGGGACAACGTCGCCTTCAGCCTGCGCATGCGCGGCGTCAGCAAGGCCGAGCGCCGGGCCAAGGCGATGGCGATGCTCGACCTCGTGCAGATGGGCCACCTCGCCGGGCGCCTGCCGGCCCAGCTCTCGGGGGGGCAGCAGCAGCGCGTGGCGCTCGCCCGCGCGCTCGTCACCGGCCCGAAGGTGCTGCTGCTGGACGAGCCGCTCTCGGCGCTGGACCCGTTCCTGCGGGTGCGGATGCGGGTCGAGCTGAAGCGGATCCAGACGGAGCTCGGGCTCACCTTCATCCACGTCACCCACAGCCAGGAGGAGGCGATGGCGCTCTCCGACCTTGTGGTGGTGATGAATGCCGGCCGGATCGAGCAGGCCGCCGACCCGCGCACCGTGTTCGAGCGGCCGGCCACCGCCTTCGTGGCCCGGTTCATCGGCGGCCACAACGTGATCCGCCTGCCGGACGGGATGATCGCCGTGCGGGCCGACCGGATGCGGCTGGGCGCCGAGGCCGGCCCGGAGGCCCTGCCGGCCCGGGTGGTCGCGGTCGAGTACCAGGGCACCAGCGTCCATGTCGGGCTCGACGCGGAAGGGCTGGAGCGGGCGCCCGACAACTCGGCTGCCCTGACCGCCGTGCTCAGCGATGCCGCCTTCGCGGCCCGCCCGCTCCGGCCGGGCGACACGGTCCCGGTCGGCTGGGACGAAGCCGCAGCCCACCGCCTCGACGCGTAGACCTTTGGAGACGACCATGGATCCGTTCTCGAAGCCGAGCCGGCGCACGCTCCTGAAAGGCGCCGCGGCCCTGGCGGCGACGCCGGTGACCGGCTTCCCGGCCGTGCACGCGGCCGAGCCCGTGACTCTGCGCTACCTCGGCACCGCGGTGAGCCAGTCGGCGGACATCGCCCGGAAGGTGAAGGAGGATCTGGGTATCACCCTCGAGTACATCCCGGTGGTGACCGACGAGGTGACCAAGCGGGTGGTCACCCAGCCGAACTCGTTCGACCTGGTCGACACCGAGTATTTCAGCCTCAAGAAGATCATCCCGTCGGGCAACCTGGGCGGCCTGGACGCCAGGCGGATCGCACTCGCCGACAAGATCTCTTCGGTGTTCACCAAGGGCGAGGTG
Source organism: Methylobacterium sp. AC315 (assembly GCF_979253755.1). Lineage (NCBI taxonomy): Bacteria > Pseudomonadati > Pseudomonadota > Alphaproteobacteria > Hyphomicrobiales > Methylobacteriaceae > Methylobacterium > Methylobacterium sp. AC315. Next base: position 50,533 of record NZ_CEEDEA010000017.1, on the reverse strand, counting down.
GCCGGCAAGCGGATCGGCGACCAGGGCACCGCGCCCAAGAAGGTGTTCTACCTCGAGGGTCAGGCCGCCAAGACCTTCGCGTCCGCGCCGACCGAGTGGCTGACCCTGATCCCGACCACCTACAACGCCGACACGCTGGGCATCCGGCCCGACCTGATCAAGCGGCCGGTGGAGAGCTGGAAGGATCTGCTCAACCCCGAGTTCAAGGGCAAGGCGTCGATCCTGAACATCCCCTCCATCGGCATCATGGACGCCGCCATGGTGGTGGAGGCCACCGGCGACTACACCTACGGCGACAAGGGCAACATGACGAAGCCCGAGATCGACCGCACCATCAAGGTGCTGATCGAGGCCAAGCGCGCCGGCCAGTTCCGGGCCTTCTGGCAGGACTTCAACGAATCCGTGAACCTGATGGCGTCCGGCGAGACGGTGATCCAGTCGATGTGGTCGCCCGCCGTGACCAAGGTGCGGGCGCAAGGGGTGCCCTGCACCTACCAGCCGCTCAAGGAAGGCTACCGCGCCTGGGCCCAGGGCTTCGGCATCCCGAAGACCCTGAGCGGCCGCAAGCTCGACGCCGCCTACGCGTTCATCAACTGGTTCCTGTCCGGCTGGGCCGGGGCCTACCTCAACCGCCAGGGCTATTATTCCGCGGTGCTCGAGACCGCGCAGGCGAACATGCAGCCCTACGAGTGGGCGTTCTGGATGGAGGGCAAGCCCGCCGAGAAGGACATCCTGGGCCCGGACGGCACCCTGATCGAGAAGGCCGGCGCCACACGCGACGGCGGCTCCTTCGACCAGCGCATGGGCTCGGTCGCCTGCTGGAACGCCGTGATGGACGAGAACACCTACATGGTGCGCAAGTGGAACGAGTTCATCGCCGCGTGAGCGCCGTGCCTGGCCCCTTCTCCGCCCCAGCTCTCGGGCTTGCCCGAGAGCCGGTCCCCTCCCCCCTCTGCGGGGGAGGGTGGCCCGCGAAGCGGGTCGGGAGAGGGGAGCGCCGTATCCGGAAAAGTCGCGACGGGCGTGAAACCCAGAACCGTCGCACCGGTCGCGGCCGCCCCCCGGGCCCGGCGCCGCAGCCTCGCCTACCTCCAGGCGGCGCCGCTGGCCCTGGTGTTCCTGGTCTTCCTGGTGGTGCCGCTGCTGCTCACCGCCGTGGTGTCGTTCTGGGAGTACAACGAGTACGCGATCACCCCGGCGCTGACCCTGCAGAACTACGCCGACCTGTTCGACGGCTGCCTGTCGGCCGACCTCTGCACCACGATCCGGACCTATCTCTCGACGCTGAAATTCGTCGCCCTGACGCTGGCGATCACCCTGCCGCTGGGCTTCTCCATCGCCTACTTCCTGGCCTTCCACGTCCGCTCGGACACGGTGCGGATGGGCCTCTTCCTGCTCTGCACGATCCCGTTCTGGACCTCGAACGTGATCCGCATGATCTCGTGGATCCCGCTGCTCGGGCGCAACGGCCTGGTCAACGACACGCTCCGCAGCCTCGGGCTGATCAGGGCGCCGATCGAGGGCCTGCTCTATTCCGACTTCGCGGTGGTGCTGGCCTTCGTGCACCTCGACACGGTGTTCATGATCGTGCCGATCTTCAACAGCCTGGCCCGGATCGACCGGTCGCTGATCGAGGCGGCGCGGGATTGCGGCGCGTCCGGGTTCCAGACCCTGTGGAACGTGGTGCTGCCGCTGACCAAGCCCGGCATCGCCATCGGGTCGATCTTCGTGGTCACGCTCGTGATGGGCGACTTCGTCACGGTCGGCATGATGGGCGGCCAGCAGATCGCCAGCGTCGGCAAGGTGATCCAGGTGCAGATGGCCTACCTGCAGTTCCCGGCCGCCGCCGCCAACGCGGTGGTGCTGCTCGCCGCCGTGCTGCTGATGATCCTGGGGCTCACCCGGATGATCGACCTGCGCAGGGAACTCTGAGGATGGAGCTGTAGGATGGACCGGCCGCGCGGCTTCGCCTTCTACGGGCTCGCCGGGATTTTCTGCCTCTACGTTCTGTTCCTGTACGGGCCGACCCTGACGATCCTCACCCTGAGCTTCCAGGGCCCGTCCGGCGGCCTGACCTTCCCGATGAACGGGGTCTCGACCCACTGGTTCGCCAAGCTGTGGGAGGGGGTCGGCGTCGTCGACATCTGGGCGGCGCTGCGGCGCTCGCTGATGCTCGGGCTGGTGGTGATGGCGCTCACCGTCACCCTCGCGTTCTACGCCGGCCTCGCCTTCCGCAAGGGGTTCGCCGGCGCCGGCCTGGTCTTCGCCCTGGCGGTGTCGAGCCTGATCGTGCCCTCGATCGTGGTCTCCCTCGGGATCGGTCTGGAGTTCCGGCTGCTGGACGACGCGGTCAAGGCGCTGGCCGAGGCCACGGGCTGGGGATTCCTGCAGGACCACGGCACGTTCATGGGCCTCTTCACGTCGGCACTGGGGGCGCACCTGACCTGGACGCTGCCCTTCGGGCTGCTGATCATGTTCGCGGTGTTCAACCGGTTCAGCCCCGCCTACGAGGAGGCCGCCCGCGACCTCGGCGCCACCGGGGCACAGACCCTGCGGCACGTGGTGGTGCCGATCCTGGCCCCGGCCCTGGTCGGCGTCGCGCTGTTCGGCTTCACCCTGTCGTTCGACGAGCTCGCTCGCACCAGCCAGGCGATCGGCGGCCGCAACACCCTGCCGCTGGAGCTGCAGGGCCTCACCACCACGGTGACGACCCCGGAGATCTACGCGCTCGGCACCACCACGACGGCGTTCTCCGCCCTGGTGATCGGCACCGCGCTCGGCCTGACCGTGTGGCTGCAGCGGCGCCGGGCCCGGCGGGCGCTCGCGGGGCTGCGGCCGTAAGGGGGCGGTTGGACGGGCAGTCTGTTGCCGGTTGAGGCGCGGCCCTTTCCCGGACGCCTGGCCCGGACGCCTGGAACGTCAGTGGACGGCGATCCGGGACCTCGCAGGCCATGCGCCGCGCAAGCGGCACCATCGAGACGCGGCGTTGCCGCGAAGGGACGCCTCGCGTCGTCCTGTGCTGGGTCCCATTCCGCTGACGCCGCATGCGCTCGGGACAAGGGGCGACGCCCGCATGGCAACGCTCTGCGAGTCAGTTTCCGTGGAGCCGGAATCTGCGACCATCACGCGTCAAGCTTGGCAGCGTTCATCCGCTCGGCGTGGTGGGCGCGCAACGCGGCGAAGACTTCAACGGCAGGAATCGCCGGCCGGGCCGGCAATCGGCCTCGGGCATGTCGACCCGCGATGCTGCTGAGGTGCGAGCGACAGCGCACCGAACATTGCCAATCCGCCCCCATCCGTGTATGCGCACCGCGCGCCCTCCGACACCCTTGGAGGCAGGGGCGCACCGGGAAGGTCACAGCCGTCCGCGTCGGGCGGCTTTTTCGTTTTCCGGGTCCAGCCATCATTTGAAGGATCACGCCATGAGCGCAGTCAAGACGCTTGAGGCCGTGGCACGCGACCGGGTCGGCAAGGGGGCCGCCCGGGCCGTTCGTCGCCAGGGTCAAGTTCCCGCCGTCGTGTACGGAGGCGGCCAGCCGCCGCAATCCATCGCCATCGACCTCGTCCGCGCGCGGACCCTGATCTATGCCGGCGGGTTCAAGACCACGCTGTTCGAGATCAAGGCCGGCGGCAAGACCGTCCGGGCGATCCCGCGCGACTTCCAGCTCGACCCGGTCTCCGGCGTCCCGCTGCACGTCGACTTCCTGCGCGTCGTCTCCGGTCAGACCGTGACCGTCGAGGTGCCGGTGCACTTCGTCAACGAGGACGCGGCCCCCGGCATCAAGAAGCTCGGCGGCACCCTCAACATCGTCGCCCACACCCTGACCCTCGAGGTCGCCCCCGACCAGATCCCGGACGCGATCGAGGTCGACCTGACCGGCCGCCAGATCGGCGACGTGATCCACGTCTCCGACGTCAAGATCCCGGCCGGCACGCATACCGGCGAGCCGACCGATCCGGTCGCCAACATCGTGCCGCCGACCGTGCTGGGCGCCGAGGTCGAGGCCGAGGAGGCCGCGATCGCCGAGGCGCAGTCGGCCGAGGCCGCCGAGGAGAAGGCCGAAGAGGCCGCTGCCGAGGACGAAGAGAAGAAGGACGGCGAGGAGGCCTGAGCCTCGTCGCATCCCGCGTCGCGTCGAGAGCCCCGGTCCCCGCCGGGGCTCTCTTCGTTTCCGGGGAAGCGCACCGCCAGATCCAGGGTTCCCGAAGGGGTCGACCCTTTGGGCGGGGTTCGGAGGCGGAGCCCTCGAGATGCCAGGGCTCTCCCCTGGGCCCGCAAAGGGTCTCGACCTTTTGAAACCGGGACTTTTTCTACGGATACAGCCGCGACCGGCTCCAGCCGTCGCCGGTCCGGGTGAAGCGGACCCGGTCGTGCAGGCGGTAATCGCCGTTCTGCCAGAACTCGAGCGACACCGGGGCGATGCGGAAGCCGGTCCAGTGCTCGGGCCGGGGGATCGGGCCGTCCTCGTAGCGGGCGGCGAGATCCTGCACCTCGGCCATCAGCGTGGCGCGGTCGACGAGCGGGCGCGATTGCCGGCTGGCGATGGCGCCGAGACGGCTCTCCCGGCGGCGGCTCTCGAAATAGGCGTCGGCCTCCTCCGGCGTCACCGGCGAGACCGGCCCCCGGGCGCGGACCTGCCGGCGCAGGCTCTTCCAGTGCAGGACCAGGGCGGCCTGCGGGTTCTGCGCCAGCTCCTCGCCCTTGGCGGATTGGAGGTTGGTGTAGAACACGAAACCGTGCGCATCGAAGCCCTTCAGCAGCACCATGCGCACGTCGGGAAGCCCGTCCGACCCCGCGGTGGCCAGCGCCATGGCGTTCGGATCCTCCGGCTCGGCGGCCTGGGCCTCGCGCATCCAGGCGTCGAACAGCGCGACGGGGTCGTCGCTGAGGGTAAAGTCCGAGGTCGGGGCAACCGCGCCGGCGCTCGGGTCATCGGTCCTTAACTGATCCACGGCAAGACTCCTGCCTGCCGCGTCCAGGGCCTGAGGGGGCCACCGACATCGGCATGTTCGGTCGAGCGGATAGCCCGTCGTGAGTCAGGTGTAATGCGGCGATGCGCGTGTAAAGAGCCAAGCCGACGGTTGCGCGCCCCTGTGGCGATGACGGCCGTTTCGCTGGCGATGCTCCTGTGCAGCTGCAGCCAGCCGCTGCTGGTGTTCCGCGGCGAGCCCGCTGCGGCGAACCCGCCCGTGGCCGAGGAGCCCGTGGTCACCGGCAGCATCGAGAAACGGCCCGCGAGCTTCGGCAGCGACCTCGGCGAGGAGGATTGGCGGCGCGCCCGGGCGGCGCTGTCGGTCGCCCTCGATCCGCAGGGTAACGGCCGGCCGGTGAAGTGGGACAACCCGGAGACCGGGCTGCACGGCGCGGTCAACCCGACCGGCTTGCCTTACGTGGCCGACGACCTGATCTGCCGCAACTTCCTGGCCTCGGTCATCGGCCCGGGCCGCAGCCGCTTCGTGCGCGGCACCGGCTGCAAGCCGTCCGGCGGCCATTGGACGCTCAAGCGGGTCCGGTCCGCCGCATCGGAGCGATCCTGATGCGCGCGCGTCGCTCCTGACGTCGGACGGGAGCGGGGCCGTGCAACCGGCAGCGTCGATCCCGCATGTCCCGTGCGGGCTTTGACGTTCCCGCATCGCGTTCGGGGCGTCCGTACACCTAAGAGCGACGCTTTCAGCGAGCGGGTGCCAATACGCATCCCCTCGCTCGGTGCGCGGGGAGGTGCGCGGGGAGAAGAGAACCCGCGCTTCGTCCAGGGTCTGCGAAGCCCCTCTCCTGCACGGGCGCAGGACTACCCCATCGGATAATGGGCCCGTCGCGGCCTGGGGAGGCGCTACGGACCCGTACGATCGCCGAAAACGGCTCGATCGGCCCGTGGGCCGAACCCGTCCTCAGTACGGGTAGCCGTAATACGGCCGCATGCGCAGGCGCGGCTGGGCGGCCGGCGGGGTGGCGGCGCGGGCGGCGGCCTCCGGATCGTAGGCGCGGATATACGGGTCCAGGGCGGGGTCGCGGTAATTGCCGTTGTTGACCCCGGCGGAGCGGTCGTTGCCGCTCAGCGCCGCGTAGGGCGAGAGGCCGCTGCCGCTGTCGCCACCGCCACCACCACCGCCGCCCCAGGCGAAGGCCGCGCTCGGGAGGCCGATGAGCAGAGCCGCCGCCAGCGGCATCGTCAGCGTCTTGCGCGTCATGTCGTGTCTCCGCATCACATCCAACGGTCGAACCGTTCAGCCGATCCGCGAGTTCCCGAGGCGGGCCTGGATCGCCGCGCGGCATGGTATCACGGCTGCGTAACGGTGGGTTATCGCGATGCGTTCGAGGCAGGCTCCCGCGTTCATCAACAGACTCCGCGCGGATTAACCGCTTAGCGCGGAGAACCTGCGACGAGACTTGTTTGATCGTGCTACGGAGCGATAGCATTCGTGCGTGCGACAACCATATCGTCGGCTGTCTTCGCGCTTGTTCGGGAACTGGATTCGCGGTGAGCGTCGCTACGGGATTCGACACGCCGCGCGGGTGCGTCTGATGGAGCGGGCGATCGGAGGCGCCGACGGGCCGGCCGCCGGGGTCGGCCGCGGGCCGGTCTGGCCGGAGCCCCGGGCGGTCGCCCCGCGCCCGGTCCTGCTGCGGATCGCCGTGCGGCTCGACCGCCGGACCCTGCGCGGCTGGCACATCCGCCTCCTCGACCAGCTCGGACAGGGTCTTGGCCGGCGCGTCCGGGTCGCCTGGGTCGCGGGCGAGCACGGGCTGCCGCCCAATGCCGAGTTGCTGTTCCGCCTGGAGGCGGCGATCCACGGCCTGCCCCGGCCGGGCCTGGCCACGCCGGCCGAGCCGGTGGCGCTGGCCGCCTACGGGGCGGACGCCCCGGCGGAGGACTCCGACCTCGTCCTCGACCTCTCGGGCGGGCCGGACGATCCCGCCGGCACCGCCCCCCCGGTCTGGCGGCTCGATTTCGACGGGATGCCGGGCGAGGCCGGGCTGCTCGCCGCCCTGTTCGCCGGCAACGCGCCGGTGGCGGCCCTGCGCGGTCCGGACGGTGCCCCGGTGGCGGTCGGGCGCCTCGGCGCGGAATCCCACACGGTGATGCTGGCCGCGTTCGAGGATTACCTCGCCCGGACCATCACGCTGATCGCCGCCGCCCTGGACGGCGCCGCCTCGACGCACCTGCCGGACGGGTCCGGGGCGGCGCTGCAACCGGCGTCGCGCTTCGACCTCGACGGCCTCGGCGTCAGCCGGCGCGCCGCCGGCGGCCTGGCCCGGCAGATCGCCCGCCGGCTCTACGCGCTCTGCTTCCACCGCCCGCAATGGCGGGTCGGCTGGCGCCGCGTCGTCGGCCCGGACCTGATCGATCTGCGCCGCCACCCCGAGGGCGGCTGGACCGACCTGCCCGACGACGGGCGGCGCTTCTACGCCGACCCGTTCGCGATCGCGCATGGCGGGTCGGTCACCCTGTTCGTCGAGGAATTCGACTATCGCCGCGGCAAGGGCGTGATCTCGGCCCTGAGCTTCGACGCGTCCGGGCCGCGCGGCCGTCCGGAGCCGGTTCTGGAGCTCGACACCCACCTGTCCTACCCGTTCGTGTTCGAGGCGGACGGGGCGGTCTGGATGATCCCGGAATCCCACGCCTCGGGCACGATCGACCTCTATCGGGCGACCGCCTTCCCGGGGGGCTGGGTGCACGAGGCGGTGCTGGTCGACCACGTGGTGGCGGGCGACGCCACGCTGCTGCACCACGAGGGGCGGTGGTGGATGTTCGCCACGGTCCGGGCGGGCGGGGGGAGCTATTCCGACACCCTCCACCTCTGGCACGCGCCGCATTTCCGCGGCCCCTGGACGCCGCACCCGCGCAACCCCGTGCTGATCGATGTCGGCTCGGCCCGGGCGGCGGGACCGATCGTGGCCCGCGACGGCGCCCTGATCCGGCCGGTGCAGGATTGCCGCCAGGGCTACGGCGCGGCGCTCGGCCTCGCCCGGATCCTGCGCCTCGACGGGGACGGCTACGAGCAGCGCGTGGAGACGCGCCTCGGCCCCGGGGCGGCCTGGCCCGGCTCGCGCCTGCACATGCTGAGCGCGGCCGGCGGCTTCGAGTTCATCGACGGCTCGCGCCGGGCCCGGGCGCGGCTGCTGGGGTGATCAGGGCCACGTCGCCAGCGCCCGGATCGACCGCGCGCTGCCGGACCCGAGCAACGCTTCCAGCAGAGCCACGCGCTGGCCCGCGATGACGCTCTTGAACACAGCGACTGAACGCCGTGCGCGCCCTCGACTGACGAAGGTCGAAACTCTCAGCTGGTCGCGATCAAGCCGCGTCAGGATAGGCCGGACGGCACATCCATGCGCCGATGCAGGATGCGGATGACATCGATCCCGGCACCTGTCTGCCGGTAGACTATGACATGCGATCCGACCGCGTATTGCGATAGCCGGCGCGGATCTCGACGGTGCAGCCGGCCTTCGCGCCGGTGGCAAGTTCGTCGGCCACGTCCACGATCCCCTGATGGTAGCGATCGGCTTGGTCCGGTGACCACCGGCCGAACGTGGAGCGCCAGATTTCTTCCAAGTCGGCGCGGGCGCGGGGGGGTGAACCGTGCACGGCTCTAGCGCTCAGACTTGGCCCGCATCGCCTGCAGGAACGCGGGACTGTCCAGCTCCGCCGCGGGACCGGACTCTTCCCCGGCGATAAGGGCTGCTTGAAGTGCGGTGACCTTCATCTCATGCTCTTCGAGCAGGCGCAGACCCGCGCGGACGACCTCACTGGCCGATCCGTAGCGCCCGTCGGTGACCTGACGATCGATGAACCCGGCAAAATGGTCCCCGAGCGAGACGGATGTGTTCTTCGCCATGGCAGCCCCCTGATACCAGAGGATACCATATTTTGGTATCGAACGCGCAGGGTACCGGACGGCCCCTCATGAGCCCGCATCCCCGCCGACCGAAAAGCCCGCTTGTGCCGATTGGCACCCTCGCGCATCTCGCATCGCGGCGCCGCGCACGCTAAGCCGGGCCTGCGCCCACGAACCCGAAGCCATCCGCCGAGAAGACCTGCATGGCGAGTCCCGTCGAACATGCGAGCTTCCTGCCGCCGGTCCTGACCTTCCTGGCGGCCGCGGTGATCGGCGTGCCGGTGTTCCGGCTGATCGGCCAGAGCGCGGTGCTCGGCTACCTGGTCGCCGGCGTGCTGATCGGCCCGTCCGGCCTGTCGCTGATCGCCGAGCCCGAAACCGCGGCGAGCGTCGCCGAGATCGGCGTGGTGCTGCTGCTGTTCATCGTCGGGCTGGAGCTGCACCTGTCGCAGCTGGTCTCGATGCGGCGGGACATCTTCGGCCTCGGCGCGGCGCAGCTCGTGGCCTGCGCGCTGGTGCTCGGCGGCGTCGGGCTGGCCGCCGGGCTCAGCCTCGGGGCGGCCACGGTGATCGGCATCGCGCTGGCCCTGTCGGCCACCGCGGTGGCGCTGCAGCTCCTGGAGGAGCGGGGCGACCTCGGCAGCGCCTATGGCGGCCGCGCCTTCGCGGTGCTGTTGTTCCAGGACCTCTCGGTGGTCGGCATCCTGGCGCTGATGCCGCTCTTGGCCACGGCGGGCGGCGGGGCCGGCGGCCCCTGGCTCGGGGCGGCGGCGATGTCCACCGGCAAGGCGGTGGCGGCGATCCTGGCGGTGGTGCTGGTCGGCCGCTACGGCCTGAACCCGTTCTTCCGGCTGCTGGCGGCCAGCGGCGCCCGCGAGGTGCTGACCGCGGCGGCGCTGCTGGTGGTGCTCGGCACGGCGCTGCTGATGGAGCAGGTCGGCCTGTCGATGGCGATGGGCGCGTTCCTGGCCGGCATCCTGCTCGCCGAATCAAACTTCCGCCACCAGCTCGAGGCCGAGATCGAGCCGTTCCGCGGCATGCTGCTCGGCCTGTTCTTCATGAGCGTCGGCATGTCGATCGACGGCAGCCTGGTGCGGGAGGTCTGGCCGGCCCTGTTCGGGGCGACGCTGGGGGCGATCCTGGTCAAGGTCGCGCTGGTCGCCGGCCTGTTCCGGCTGTTCGGCTCGGACACGCTCGGGGCGCTGCGCGGCGCGGCCGTGCTGGCGCCGGCGGGCGAGTTCGCGTTCGTGCTGCTGCCGCAGGCGGAGGATCTCGGGCTCACCGGCCCGACGGCGACGCGGTTCGCGGTGGCGCTGGCCGCGCTCACCATGCTGATCGGGCCGATCGCCGCCAAGGGACTCGACAAGCTGATCGAGCGCCGCACCGCCCGCGGGCAGCCCGACGTGTCGGAGCCCTCCGCGGAGCTGGCCGAGAGCGGCGAGGCCCGGGTGCTGGTGATCGGCTTCGGCCGGTTCGGTCAGGTGCTGACCCAGGTGCTGCTCGCCGAGGGCATCCCGGTCACCGTGATCGACAAGGACGTGGAGCAGCTGCGCGCGGCCTCGCGCTTCGGCTTCCGGATCTATTACGGCGACGGCACACGGCTCGACGTGCTGCGCGCCGCCGGGATCGGCCGGGTCGAGCTGGTCTGCATCTGCGTCGACGACCGCGCCGGGGCGCTCAAGATCGTCGACATCGTGCACGAGGAATTCGCCAGCGTGCGCACCTTCGTGCGGGCCTACGACCGCCTGCACGCCGTCGAGCTGATGAACCGGGACGTCGACTTCCAGATCCGCGAGACCGCGGAATCCGCCCTCGCGTTCGGGCGGGCGGCGCTGGAGGGGCTCGGCCTGTCCCCGGAGGTGGCCGCGGCCCGGGCCGAGGACGTGCGCAAGCGCGACATCGCCCGCCTGGTGCTGCAGCAGGCGGGCGCCCTGCCGGACGGCGCCGGCTGGATGCGCGGCGCCGCCGCGGGGCTGAAACCCGAGCCGCTGACCGAGCCGATCCGCCCGGCGCGCGCCTTGAGCACCGAGACCCGCGACCTGATCGGCAACGACCGGCGCGAGGCGGCCGAGCGGGTCCTCGACAAGCCCGCCCTCGCCCCGCAGGAGCCCGACGCGCCCGGAGCCGACGGCGAGGGTGAGACCGAGGGCGAGCCGGAATCCGAGCTGGAATCGGAAGGCAGCGCCCGGGATGCGTGAGCGTCCCGATGCCTGACGGCCTGCCCCCGGCCCCGGCGGGCCGGTTCGTCAGCGGCTCGATCCTCCGGCACGTGGTCGTGATGGCCGCCACCGGCTCCGTGGGGCTGATGGCAATCTTCGTGGTCGACCTGCTGTCGCTGTTCTACGTCTCGAAGCTCGGCGACCCGAACCTCACCGCGGCGATCGGCTTCGCGGCGATCGTGCAGTTCTTTGCCACCGCGGTGAATATCGGCCTGATGATCGCCGCCGGCGCGCTGGTGGGCAAGGCGGTGGGCGCGGGCGACCGGGCGGCGGCACGGCGCCTGTCGAGCTCGGCGCTGGGGCTGGGGAGCCTGGCCGCGGCCGTCATCGCGGCGCTGATCTTCGCCCTGTCGGACCCGCTGCTGAGCCTGATCGGCGCGCGCGGCGAGGCGCTGCGGGTGGCGGGGCTGTTCCTGGCCATCACGCTCCCGTCGAACCTGCTGCTCGCCGCCGGCATGCTGTTCACCGGCCTGCTCCGGGCGGTCGGCGCGGCCCGGCAGGCCATGCTGGTGACGCTGGCGGGCGCCATCGTCACCGCGGCGCTCGATCCGCTGCTGATCTTCGGCGCCGGCCTCGGCGTCGAGGGCGCGGCGATCACGGTCTGCGTGGCGCGGGCGACCTTCGTGGCGGTGGGCCTGCGCGGGGTCATGCGGCACCATCTGCTCGGCCTGCCGCGGGTGGCCGACATGGTCGCCGATGCGCCCGTGCTGGCGGCGGTCGCCGGGCCGGCGGTGCTGACCAACCTCGCGCCCTCGGTGGCGAGCGCCTTCCTGGCCCGGCTCTTTGCCGGCTACGGGGCAGACGCGGTGGCGGCCGCCGCCGTGATCGACCGGCTGACCCCGGTGGCCTTCGGGGGCCTGTTCGCCCTGTCGGGGGCGATCGGCCCGATCCTGGCGCAGAACTGGGGCGCGGGCCGGTTCGACCGGATGCGCGGGGTGCTGCGCGAGGCGGTCCGGGTGACGCTGGTCTACGTGGCCGTGGTCTGGCTGCTGCTGGCGCTCGCCCGCGAGCCCCTGGCGTCCCTGTTCGGGCTGCAGGGCGTGGCGCGCGACCTGTTCGGCTTCTTCTGCCTCGCCGGCGGGGCGATCTGGTTCTTCAACGGACTGCTGTTCCTCGGCAACGCCGCGTTCAACAACCTCGGCTTCCCGGTCCGCTCGACCGTGCTGAACTGGGGCCGCGCGACGCTGGGCACCGTGCCGCCCGCGATGCTCGGCGCCGCGCTCTACGGCCCGCGCGGGGTGGTCGCCGGGATGGGCCTCGGCTCGCTGGTCTTCGGCATCCTCGGCATCCTGCTCGCCCGCCGCACCGTCGACCGGCTGGAGGCGCGGGGCGGGCGCGTGCCGCAGCCGCAGCCGCAGCCGCAGCCGGCGCAGAACGCCCCGCCGCTGCCGGCCGGCCACCCCCATCCCGGGCCGGTGAGCTGAGCCCGGAGGCGCCCGGTCCGGCGCGGAATACCGCCCGATCGTCCGGGGCGGGCCGATCTGAGCACAAGTTCCTCTCGCGGGAACTGGTATTTCGCCGCGCAACCGGTCACCATGCCCCGTCCCGGCCGGTTCGACCGGGACGGGGACGAGGCGTCATGTTCAACCCGCTCGAGATGTTCCAGGCCCAGGGCGAGGCCGGGATCCAGGCGATGGCCCAGCAATTCGGCCTGAGCCCCGAGCAGACCGCCCGCGCCTTCGAGGCCTTGATGCCGGCCCTGACCCTCGGGCTCCAGCGCGGCGCCGGCCTCGACCCGAGCAGCTTCGCCCGGATGTTCGGGATGCCCGAGGCCGCCCGCGCCGCCGCGCCCCAGGGCCTCGAAGCCCTCACCCAGATGTTCGGCTCGGCCCCGCTGATGCAGGCGGTGCTGCGCCAAGCCTCCGCCACCAGCGGCGTCGGCGCCCAGGTGCTGCGCCAGATGCTGCCGATGATGGCCGGCGCCGTGGTGACGAGCATCGTCCACGTCATGCTCAACCCGCCGCAGGCCGAGCCCGCGCAGGCCCGGCCGGCCGCGCCCCCGCCCCCCGTGCCGTTCCCGTTCGGCCCGGCCTGGGGCGAGATGGCCAAGGCGTTCATGCCCGGCGCCACCGCGGCCCCGGCCCCGCCGCCGAAGCCCGTCCCCAAGTCGGCCGGGGAAAAGGCCGGCGAGGCGGGCTCCGCGATGATCGAGCAGATGATGCGCACCGGCGCCGAGGTGCAGGGCAACAACATCCGGGCGATGCAGGAGCTGTTCGAGACCTTCTGGCCGTCGTCGGGACAACCCGCGGCTCCGGCCCCGCCGAAGCCCGAGCCTACCCCGCCCAAGCCCCGGCGCGGCCGCGGCCCCGAGGGCGGGACCGGTTGACGCACGGGCGGCGATACGGCGCCGGTTGACCCGGTGCGGCCGGGACGCATCTCCCGCGGCGAAGGAGATGCCCCGATGACCGACCACCTGACCGCCTGGGACGCCCGCGCAGAGACCGTCGCCGCCAACGGCGTCGCCAAGCGCACGATCCCGGGTGCCGGTGCGAGCCTCGTGCGGGTCGTGGTGCCCGCGGGCGTCTCGGCGGGGCGCCACAGCCACGATCACGAGCAGTTCGTGCAGGTGATCTCCGGCTCCGGATTCCTCGAGACCGAGCAGGGCCGCACGCCGTTCGCCGCCGGCAGCGTGTTCCATTTCCCCGCCGGGACGTGGCATGCCGCCGCGTTCGAGACCGAGACCGTGCTGGTGGAGACGAATCTTTCAGCGCAGGGCTGAGAGGAATACGTTTCGGGAATCCCATCCAAGGCACGGCCGGTCAGGCGACGCGCTCGAGAACAGGTCTCCGTCAGGGCACGGTTCTGTGCTGGATCATCCTGCTCCCCCGTTAAGCCGCTTCTCCAGATCCTCGGCGGCGGGCACCGTGTCGCGCGCGTACTCGACCGCCTGATCGGCGGTCAGCAATCGGCCCTCCTGCGGATAGAAGGCGAGCCCTCCGACCAGCTTCACGCAGGCCGCGATCGCAATCAGTGCACCGATCGATTCTGAGATGGCACCGAAGCTGAAGGCATACACGCAAGGCCAAGAGCCACCGAAATCAATCTCTGCATAGGTTTCGGTCAGATCCGACAACGGGATGACTGAGCATTCGAAGCCCGTCTCCCGACCTTTCCGCATCGCCGGCAGATGTCCCGACGAAGCAGGGGGGATCTTTTCTGAGCCCAGCCGCAGATCAAAGCCAAGCGCGTCAATGGCAGCCTGCCACTCCGATCTGCTGGTGAGCGGTCGCGGGCATAGCGCATACGCTTCCATACTCATGCGTCACCAACTCCGACCCGAACAGCAACCGAGAAATGGCTTTTCACTGAAATACCCCGAAGAAGATGAATCTCGATAACCGGAATGCTTTCGTCGACGCCCGTACCCGTTCTCAATGCGCGAACGCGATTTGGCGATAGTCCTTCTTCACCGGTCTTGATGTCCCAGATTGCCCTGATTGGCGCGGCGCTGGTTCGACCATCCCGGAGAAGCACATCCGTGCGTATGCTTCCTGAAAAACCGTGCCGAACGACGTCACCGGCGAGAAACTCTGCTCGACACCGTCCCGGCCAATACCGGGAAGATCCAATTCACGCAGCCGCGCTGCCAGCTTCGCATGGATCTGAAGACCGTATAAAAACCCCTCTCCAGGCTCCGTGCTCTCGACGACGTCCTTGAGAACATCGAGAAGCTCATCCGTCTTCGCGTCGATCCGAGCATCGCCCGTTCGGTCCCTTCGAGCGACGGTCAGCGAGCCGTTCCCTCCGCACCATCGGCCATTGCAGTCGCGCGGCTGATCGGGTCTGAATCCGGCTTTGATGTCTAGAAGGCGAAGGGCAATGAAAGCCAGACTGAGACGAAGTTCTGCGATGGCATACGCTAAGGTCGGATCCTGGTCATGACTTCACATGGCGCTGCTGCCCATCACGTTCGTTCTTGTTTTATTCCATGATTCTTTTCCTGATGTCAAGCGATTCTGGGCACTTCTAGGATCGCGCGCCCACTGCGGGCCGACAGCGCCAAACATCCCACCTGCGCGAAGCATCTCACCTGCGGCAAATTATTCTTTGCGCCGATCCAAAATGCCTGTGCTTGGCGGCACGGGCCGGCCCGTGTAGGAATCCCGCACGAATGCCCGCCCGTGCACGCCGACGAAAGGCCGGGCACCGCCCCTTCCAGAACAGAGGCAGACCATGAGCGCCGGTACCGCCGCCGACAAGCACTTCTCGAACAGCTTCTTCGCGGCCCCGCTGACCGAGGCCGATCCCGAGATCGCCGAGGCGGTGTCGAAGGAACTCGGACGCCAGCAGCACGAGATCGAGCTGATCGCCTCGGAGAACATCGTCTCCCGCGCCGTGCTGGAAGCGCAGGGCTCGGTGCTGACCAACAAGTACGCGGAAGGCTATCCGGGCCGGCGCTACTACGGCGGCTGCCAGTTCGTGGACATCGCCGAGAACCTCGCCATCGATCGCGCCAAGCGCCTGTTCGATTGCGGCTTCGCCAACGTGCAGCCGAATTCCGGCTCGCAGGCCAACCAGGGCGTGTTCCTGGCCCTGATGCAGCCCGGCGACACCTTCCTGGGCCTCGACCTCGCGGCCGGCGGCCACCTCACCCACGGCGCCCCGCCCAACGTCTCGGGCAAGTGGTTCAAGCCGGTCTCCTACACGGTGCGCCGCGATGACCAGCGCATCGACATGGAGCAGGTCGCCGCCCTCGCCGAGGAGCACAAGCCGAAGGTGATCATCGCCGGCGGCTCGGGCTACCCGCGCCACTGGGACTTCGCCAAGTTCCGCGAGATCGCCGATTCCGTCGGCGCCTACTTCATGGTCGACGCGGCCCACTTCGCCGGCCTGATCGCGGCCGGCGTGCATCCGTCGCCGTTCCCGCACGCCCACGTGGTCACCACCACCACGCACAAGACGCTCCGCGGCCCCCGCGGCGGCATGATCCTCACGAACGACGAGGCGCTCGCCAAGAAGTTCAACTCGGCGATCTTCCCCGGTCTCCAGGGCGGCCCGCTGATGCACGTCATCGCCGGCAAGGCGGTGGCCTTCGGTGAGGCGCTCCGGCCCGAGTTCAAGATCTACGCCCGCCAGGTGGTGGAGAACGCCAAGGCGCTCGCCGACACCCTGATGTCGGGGGGCTACGACATCACCTCGGGCGGCACCGACAACCACCTGATGCTGGTGGACCTGCAGCGGAAGGGCCTCACCGGCAAGGCGGCCGAGGCCGCCCTGTCGCGGGCCGACATCACCTGCAACAAGAACGGCGTGCCGTTCGACACCCAGAAGCCGACGATCACGTCGGGCATCCGGCTCGGCACCCCGGCCGGCACCTCGCGCGGCTTCGGCGTCGCCGAGTTCAAGCAGATCGGCGGCTTCATCGTCGAGGTGCTGGACGGCATGGTGGCCAAGGGCGAGGCCGGCGATCCGGAGGTCGAGGCCTCGGTGAAGAGCCGCGTCCACGCCCTGACCGACCGGTTCCCGATCTACGGCTGAGGCCGGTGCGCGGCGGCCTTCCGGCCCGTCCGCGTGTAGTCTAGGAAACGGCCGCGGACCCGACCGGTCCGCGGCCGTTTCCATGCGTCGAGTGCAGATCCCATGCGGTGTCCCTATTGCGGCGGCTCCGAGACGCAGGTGAAGGATTCGCGGCCCTCCGAGGACGGCGCCGCGATCCGGCGCCGCCGGGTCTGCCCGGATTGCGCCGGCCGCTTCACCACCTTCGAGCGGGTGCAGCTGCGCGAGGTCGTGGTGCTCAAGCGCTCGGGCAAGCGCGTGCCGTTCGACCGGGACAAGCTCCAGCGCTCGATCGACGTGGCCCTGCGCAAGCGCGCGGTCGAGCCCGACCGGATCGAGCGGCTGGTCAGCGGCATCACCCGGCAGCTCGAGAGCGCCGGCGAGCCGGAGGTCACCTCGGAGGCGATCGGCGAACTGGTGATGGCGGGGCTCAAAGGTCTCGACGACGTCGCCTACGTGCGCTTCGCCTCGGTCTACAAGAATTTTCGCGAGGCCAAGGATTTCGAGGACCTGCTCGGGACCCTGGGCGACGGCCTGCTCACCGTGGGCGCCGGGCCGGATCCCGCCCCGGAGGACCCCGAAGAGCCCGATTCACCGCCCCGCCGCCGGACCGCCCGGCCATGAGCGACGACGCGACCTTCATGCGCCTCGCCCTGGCGCTCGGCCGGCGCGGGCTCGGCACCACCTGGCCGAACCCGTCGGTGGGCGCCGTCGTGGTCGAGCCCGGCACCGGCAGGATCCTCGGCACCGGGGCGACCGCGCCCGGCGGCCGGCCGCACGGCGAGCCCCTGGCGCTCGCCGAGGCCGGCGCCGCCGCCCGGGGCGCGACCCTCTACGTCACCCTGGAGCCGTGCTCCCATCACGGCCGCACGCCGCCCTGCACCGACGCGATCCTGGCCGCCGGGATCGCCCGGGTGGTCAGTGCCGTCGAGGACCCGGATGCCCGGGTGGCCGGGCGCGGCCACGCGCTCCTGCGAGCCGCCGGCGTCGCGGTCGAGACCGGGCTGATGCGGGATCTCGCGGCCCGCGATCATATCGGCCACATCACCCGGGTGACCCGCGGCCGGCCGGCGGTGCACCTGAAGCTCGCCCGCACCCGCGACGGCTTCTGCGCGAGCGCCGGCCCGGAGCGGCTGCGGATCACCGGCCCGGTGGCCGACGGCGCGGTGCATCTCTGGCGGGCGCATGCCGACGCGATCCTGATCGGCATCGGCACCGCCCGGGCGGACGACCCGTCCCTCACGGTGCGGCTGCCGGGCCTGGGCACCCGCTCGCCCCTGCGGATCGTGATCGATTCGCACCTGATGCTCTCGCCCGCCAGCGTGCTGGCCCGGACCGCCCGGGACACCGCCACGCTGGTCCTCACCACCCGCTCGGCCCCCGCCCATGCCCGCCGGGCCCTGGAGGCACTGGGCGTCGAGATCGCCATCCTGCCCGCGGATGTCACGGGCCGCGTCGAGTTGCCGACCGCGCTGGCGCATCTCGGGGAGCGCGGTTTGACGCGCCTGTGCAGCGAGGGCGGCCCACGCCTTGCCGATGCCCTGGCGCGGGCCGATCTGATCGAGGCCTGCACGCTGGTCACGGGACCGGACGAACTCGGCCCGGCGGGCGGCCTGAAGGCGCTCGGCCCGGATCTGAGCGACGCTTTGGCGAGCGAGAGATTCACGCTGGCCGAGCGGCTGCAGCTCGGCCCCGACGAGGCCGCCACCTACGAGAGGATGTCGTAAAACAATGTTCACCGGTCTCGTCAGCGACGTCGGCACCATCGTCTCGATCGCGGGCGAAGGCGACCTGCGCCGGATCGCGATCCGCGCCTCCTACGACCCGTCCACCATCGCGCTCGGCGCCTCGATCGCGTGCTCGGGCCCGTGCCTGACGGCGGTCTCGGTGGAGCCGGATGCGGGCGGCTGCGTCTTCGCGGTGGATGCCGCCGCCGAGACCCTGGCCCGCACCACGGTCGGCCGCTGGACGGCGGGGGCGCGCATCAACCTGGAACGCTCCCTCAAGATCGGCGACGAGCTCGGTGGCCACCTGGTCACCGGCCATGTCGACGGCGTCGCCGAAATCCTGGAGCGGGAGAGCGTCACGGCCGGCGCCTGGGGACCGAGCGACCGCTTCACCCTGCGCGCCCCGGCGGGCCTGTCGCGCTTCATCGCCGAGAAGGGCTCGGTCTGCCTCGACGGCACCTCGCTCACGGTGAACAGCGTGGACGGCGACGTCTTCTCGGTGCTGCTGATCCCCCACACCCTCCAGGTCACCACCTGGGGGGAGCGGCGCGCCGGCGACAAGCTGAACCTGGAGGTCGACCTGATCGCCCGCTACGCCGCCCGGCTCACCGAGGCGCGGCCGGGGCCTAACCGCGGGCACGGTACATGACAGGGTCCGGCTTGATCTTGATCGACGCTCATCCAGCCCACCGCCCTCATCCTGAGGTGTGAGCGAAGCGAGCCTCGAAGGAGCCCTCCAGGGATCGCGAGCAGACTGGAGGGCTCCTTCGAGGGCGCCGCTGCGCGTCGCCACCTCAGGATGAGGGGTGAGAGTTGGACGGGCGTTGATCAGGACCGGACCGACGTTTGAGTCCGCTCCGCCGACTGCCCTGCCAAGACAGCGTCATCGTGCTCTAGCGCGGCGGGATCGCGTAGGTCCCGGTGGCGTGGCAGACGAGGGCGTCGCTGCCGGGCGCGGTGATCCCGACCTCGCCCACCGCCAGCCGCCGCCCGAGCTTGAGCAGGCGGCATTCGGCCACGAGGTCTCCCGGGGCGGGCTTGCGCAGGAAGTTGAAGGTCAGGCTCGTGGTCACCGCCAGGGCGACCGGGCCGATATTGGCGAGGATCGCCGCGTAGAGCGCGTAATCGGCCAGCGCCATCATGGCCGGCCCCGACACCGTGCCCCCCGGCCGCAGGAAGCGTTCCTGCCCCTCCATCCGCATCCGCGCCGTGAGCGGCCCCACCGCCTCGAGATGGAAGGCGCGCCCGCCCGCCTGCATCTGAGGGAATTCGCGGTCGAGGAAAGTGTTGGTTTCTTCGAGGGTGAGGATCGGGGCGTTCATGCCTGCTTGCAGCATGGGGTGGGGGCCGGGGCAATCCAGTCAGCGCGCTCAATCCACCTGAAGTCGCGGCGAGCCCGATCTACTTCAGCGTGCCTGGTAAAACAGTTCAGAATGAACCGCCTTGTCATTCCGGGGCGCCGCAGGCGAGCCCGGAATCCAGATCCGCTGTCGGTGCAGGACCTTGGAACTGTCGGCGGTTATGGATCCCGGGTTCCGCTACGCGGCCCCGGGATGACAAAGTGGATGTTTAACCGGCCGTGCGAGCTGTAGGCCTTTGGACGATCACTCTTCAAGCAACCGTTGCCGTGCCGCCAAGAGGCATGCACGCGATGGCAGCGGGTCCACTGGTCAAAAAAAGATCGGCCGCGCGCTGGCGCTGATCTCGCCCAGCACCGTGCCGGTGGCGGGCTCGACCTCCTTGAGGACCACGTCGTAGCCCCACAGGTCGGCAAGGTGCTGGAGCACCCGCTTGGCGTCGTCCTTCTGCAGGGTGATCTTGTTGAGCGCCTTGTGGTGCAGGATCAGCCGGCGGTCGCCCTCCAGGTCCACGTCCACCACCTCGATATCGGGATCGAGCCACGCGACGTCGTACTGGCGGGCGAAGGAGCGGCGCATCTTGCGGTAGCCGCGCTCGTCGTGGATCGCCTCGACGCGCAGTTCCGGCTCGTCGGGGTCGTCGACCACGTGGAACAGGCGCAGGTCGCGCATCAGCTTGGGCGACAGGAACTGCTGGATGAAGCTCTCGTCGCGGTAATTCGCCCAGCAATCGCGCAGCACCGCCATGGCGTCGCCGGTGCCGGCAATGTCGGGGAACCACGCCCGGTCCTCCTGGGTCGGCTGCTCCACGATGCGGGCGATGTCCTGCATCATCGCGAAGCCGATCGCGTACGGGTTGTGGCCGCCATAGGAGCGGTCGTCGTAGGTCGGCTGCCGGATCACGTTGGTGTGCGATTGCAGGAATTCGAGGTAGGCCGCCTCGGTGATCAGCCCCTTCTCGGACAGGGAATTCATGATCCGGTAGTGGCTGTAGGTCGCGCAGCCCTCGTTCATCACCTTGGTCTGGCGCTGCGGATAGAAGTACTGCGCCACCAGGCGGACGATGCGCAGGATCTCGCGCTGCCAGGGGCGCAGCCGCGGCGCGACCTTCTCCAAAAAGTACAGAATGTTTTCCTGCGGCAGTTCGAGCAGGGCCTTGCGCCGCTCGGCGGCCGCGTCGGAGCGCACCGCCCCGGTCTTCTGCGGCAGGGTCCGCCACAGATCGTTGTAAATCTGCTCGCCGTGCTCGACCCGCTCGCGCTCGCGGCGCTGCTCGGAGGCGAGGTCCGGCCGCTTCTTGCGCGGGTAGCGGTGGACGCCCTGGCTCATCAGCGCGTGGGCGGCGTCGAGCACCTGCTCCACCGCCTGGTGGCCGTAGCGCTCCTCGCAGCGGGCGATGAAGCTTTTCGCGAAATCCAGATAATCCAGGATGCCTTCCGCGTCGGTCCACTGCCGGAACAAATAATTGTTCTTGAAGAAGTGGTTATGGCCGAAGGCGGCGTGCGCGATCACCAGCGTCTGCATCGTCGCCGTGTTCTCCTCCATCACGTAGGAGATGCACGGGTCCGAGTTGATGACGATCTCGTAGGCGAGCCCCATCAGGCCGCGCCGGTAGCCGGCCTCGTGCTGGGCGAAGTGCTTGCCGAACGACCAGTGCTTGTAGAACAGCGGCATGCCGATCGACGCGTAGGCGTCGAGCATCTGCTCGGCCGTGATGATCTCGATCTGGTTCGGGTACCAGGACAGCCCGAGTTCCGGCCCGGCGATGCCCTCGCAGGCGTCGTGGATGCGCCGGATCGTGTCGAAGTCCCAGTCGTTGCCGGTGAACAGGGGTTTCTGGCCGCCGGAGATGGTCTGGGGCGTCCGTGGCTTGACGCTTGTCATGCAGCCTCCCGATCGACCGAAGCGTGTCTCGTATGCCCGCGGGGCGCGGGCGCCCTCCCCCCATGGAGCGGGAAGGGAAACGCGGCGGCGCGTCCCGTCACGCCTCCGCCTCGGCCCGTGCGTCCTTGCGGCCGAACAGCTCGCGGAAGACCGGGTAGATCTCCCGCCGGTGGTTGACCTTGCGCATGGCGATCGGGCCGCCCGCCTTGGCGATCGCCTCGTAGGTCCGCCACAGGGTGGTGCGGTGCTCCACGAAGCCGGCCCGGGGGCCGTTCTCGTCGCCGACCTCCAGGTAGGCGAAGTGCTGGCAGGCCGGCAGGATGTGGGCCCGCAGCAGCTCCGTCGAGGTCGGGCCGTCGGAGGAGACGTTGTCGCCGTCCGAGGCCTGTGCGGCGTAGATGTTCCAGTCGTTCGGGTCGTAGCGCTCGGCGATGACCCGCTTCATCTCCACCAGCGCCGACGACACCAGCGTGCCGCCGGTCTCCCGGGAGCCGAAGAAGGTCTCCTCGTCCACCTCGGTGGCCCGGTCGGTGTGGCGGATGAACACGATCTCCACGTGCCGGTAGCGGCGGGTCAGGAAGATGTGGAGCAGGATGTAGAACCGTTTGGCCAGGTCCTTCATGTGCTCGGTCATCGAGCCGGACACGTCCATCAGGCAGAACATCACCGCCTGCGCGATCGGCCGCGGATAGGGTTCGAACCGGCGGAAGCGCAGGTCGATCGGGTCGACATACGGGATGCGCTTGGCGCGCTCGCGCAACTTCAGCAGCGCGCGTTCCACGTCCGGCCGGCCCGGGTCCGAGTCGCGCATCCCCGCGAGCTGGGCCTCCAGCGCCGCGACCTCCTCGGGCTTGGGGCGCTTGAGGGCGATCCGCCGCGACATCGAGTTGCGCAGGGTGCGGGTCAGGGCGAGGTTGGCGGGCGAGCCGGTCACCGTGTAGCCGGCCCGGCGCAGCCCCTCGGTCTCGACCACCGCGAGGCGCCGC
Source organism: Methylobacterium sp. AC315 (assembly GCF_979253755.1). Lineage (NCBI taxonomy): Bacteria > Pseudomonadati > Pseudomonadota > Alphaproteobacteria > Hyphomicrobiales > Methylobacteriaceae > Methylobacterium > Methylobacterium sp. AC315. The sequence goes on along the minus strand of NZ_CEEDEA010000017.1, from coordinate 28,025 downwards.
TTGGCCAGATCCGGAAGCTCCAGATCCTCGAGGAAGAGTTCCAGAAACTCCTCGCGGGTGAGCACGAAGCGGAACGCGTCCTCGCTGTTCTCGCCGCCCTCCCCGCCCTCGCCGGAGCCGCGACCGCCGCCGCCGCCCGGGGGCCGCTCGATCGTGTCGCCCTCCACGTAGGTCTTGTTGCCCGGCAGGATGTGGTCCTGCAGGCCGGTGCCGGGCTGGCGGGAGAACCGCGGCTCGCGCACGCCGTCGGCGGGCACCGTCACCCGGCCGTCCTTGCCGAGATCCTTGATGTCCTTCTCGCGGGCGGATTCGCGCACGGCGCGCTGGGCCACGTCCTTCACGCGCCGCAGGAAGCGCTGCCGGTTGGGGAGGCTCTTGCCCCCGGGATTCAGGCGTCGGTCGACGATGTGCATACGCTGCGAAAACCCTCGTCCGCGTGTTCCGGCCGGGTCGGGCCCCGTGTCGTACCATGCTGTTCAGGGAGGGATGGATCCCTCTTTCGCAGCAGGCCCGAGAGCCTCGCCGGCCGGTCGTCCGAAACTGTGGCGGCGGAGGGTCGAAACCGGGCCCGGTCGGATTCGCTCCGCCGGGCCCCCGCCCCTCAGCCCGCCTGCTTCACCCGCATGTACCATTCCACCAGGCGGCGGACCTGCCGCTCGGTGTAGCCGCGCGCCACCATGCGCTCGACGAACTCGCCGTGCTTCTTCTCGGTGTCGCCGTCCTTCTTCGAGCCGAAGGAGATCACCGGCAGCAGCTCCTCCACCTGGGAGAACATCCGCCGCTCGATGACCTCGCGCAGCTTCTCGTAGCTGGTCCAGCTCGGGTTACGGCCCCCGTGCTGGGCGCGCGAGCGCAAGGCGAACTTCACCACCTCGTTGCGGAAGTCCTTCGGGTTGGCGATCCCGGCGGGCTTTTCGATTTTGGTCAGTTCCTGGTTCAGCAATTCGCGGTTCAGCAGCTGGCCGGTCTCGGCGTCCTTGAAGTCCTGATCCTCGATCCAGGCATCGGCGTAGTCGATGTAGCGGTCGAACAGGTTCTGGCCGTAATCGTGGTACGATTCGAGGTAGGCCTTCTGGATCTCGTGGCCGATGAACTCCGCGTAGCGCGGGGCCAGCTCGGTCTTGATGAATTCCAGGTACTTCTTCTCGGTTTCGGGCGGGAGCTGCTCGCGGCGCAGCGACTGCTCCAGCACGTACATCAGGTGCACCGGGTCGGCCGAGACCTCGGTGGTATCGTGGTTGAAGGTGGCGGCCAGCACCTTGAAGGCGAAGCGGGTCGAGATCCCGTCCATGCCCTCGTCGACGCCGGCTGTGTCCTTGTATTCCTGCATCGAGCGGGCGCGCGGATCGACCTCGCGGAGCGATTCGCCGTCGTAGACCCGCATCTTCGAGAACACGTTGGAATTGGCGTGCTCGCGCAGGCGCGACAGGACCGAGAACCGGGCCAGCATCTCCAGGGTGCCGGGGGCGCAGGCCGCGTCCGAGAGTTCCGAGCCGGAGATCAGCTTCTCGTAGATGTGCTGCTCCTCCGCGACCCGGAGGCAGTACGGGACCTTGATCACGTAGATGCGATCGATGAAGGCCTCGTTGTTCTTGTTGGTCTTGAAGGTCTGCCACTCGGATTCGTTCGAGTGCGCCAGGATGATGCCGGTGAACGGGATCGCGCCGATATTCTCGGTGCCGACGTAGTTGCCCTCCTGCGTCGCGGTGAGCAGGGGGTGCAGCATCTTGATCGGCGCCTTGAACATCTCGACGAATTCGAGGACGCCCTGGTTCGCCCGGTTCAAACCGCCCGAGTAGGAGTAGGCATCGGGATCCGCCTGGGACAGGGTCTCCAGCCGGCGGATGTCGACCTTGCCGACCAGCGAGGAGATGTCCTGGTTGTTCTCGTCGCCCGGCTCGGTCTTGGCGATGGCGATCTGACGCAACCGCGACGGCCGGACCTTGATCACCGTGAAGCGCGAGATGTCGCCGTTGAACTCGTCGAGACGCTTGAGCGCCCAGGGGCTCATCAGCCCGGTGAGCCGCCGGCGCGGGACGCCGTAGCGCTTCTGGATCTCGTCGCCCATCGTCTCGGGATCGAACAGCCCGAGCGGGCTCTCGAACACCGGGGAGACCTCGTCCCCGGCCTTGAGCACGTAGACCGGGTGGACCTCCATCAGCGCCTTGAGGCGCTCGGCGAGGGACGACTTGCCGCCGCCGACCGGGCCCAGCAGGTAGAGGATCTGCTTGCGCTCCTCCAACCCCTGCGCGGCGTGGCGGAAGAACGAGACGATCCGCTCGATCGTCTCCTCCATCCCGTAGAATTCGCGGAACGCCGGGTAGGTGCGGATCGTCCGGTTCATGAAGATCCGGCCGAGGCGCGAATCCTTGGCGGTGTCCACGAATTCCGGTTCACCGATCGCCGCCAGGATACGCTCGGCGGCCGAGGCATACATCAGCGGCTCGTCGCGGCAGGCTTCGAGATACTCGGAGAGCGTCATCTCCGTATCGCGGCGCGCCTCGTACCCTCGGGCGAAGCTCTGGAAAAGGTCGTTCGTCGCATGCATCGACATTCGATAACCCTCTCAGACCCTGACAGCTTCATCCTGTCTCGGCTCGGATGCAACCGACAGGCCCGCTTTTGTCGCAGCGCGGCGAACGCGCCGCAGGCCTGTCGATTGCTTGCAACACCCGTCTGGCCAAAACCTGGCCTCGACGTGGTCGAACGTTGATTTCGATCTCCTTTGAGCGGGCATTTTAGGATGAAAAACTATGCACGCGCCAGGGTTTCCTGCCTCTGCTTAGAGATCCGTGCCTTCTTTCTTGGCATCGTCGCCGGATTTTGATCCGGAGGCCCCGACCGTGATCTTGATATTGTGAGTCTGGACTTGGCCGTCGGCGCCCTTGACCTCGAACGTCACCTCGTCCGAACCGGTGAAGCCGGTGTTGGGCTGGTAGAACAGCGCCTGCACGGCGGCCTCCTTGTTGGGGCAGCGGTAGCTCGCCGGGGTCTTCAGCTTGCCGACCTTGGTGATCACGGAACCGTTCTTGGGCGCGCCCGAGACCTTGAACTCCGGCATCGGGCCGGGGCTGCAATCCTTCTTGAGGTTCGGGGCGATCTCGAGCCGCACGGTCTTGCCGGGCGCCACCGTCTTGGAGCGGGTCACCGTGGTCTGGGCGAAGGCCGGGACCTGCGCCGTCCCGGCGAGGATCAGGCCGCCTGCGAGCAGCGCGGCGAGCGGACGTAGGGCGGTCATGGCGGCGTCACTCCGGTGCCGATCCGGGGCCGGATGTCCGGTTCCCCTGCCATCGGTCGAGGAGTCATGTGGGGACGCCGAGCACGGCCGTCGAGGGTTTTTCCGAGCGATGCCCCGCTCCGGGCCCGGCTGTCGGACCGAATCTTTTCCGGAACCGGTCCTATTCCTGCAGCACCGCGGCGACGACGCCCGTGACCCGGGCGATCTGCGCGGCATCGAACTCGCCGGCGAGGGCCGCGGCGAGCCGGGCCTCGACCCGGGCGCGCTCGCCGGCATCGGCGATCGGCACCGGCGGGATCTGGTCCTCGGGCAGGCGGCAGACCCGGCGGATCGTCTCGGCGGCGGCGAGCAGCTTCTCCCGGTCGGGCGGCCCCATCTCCCACAGGGGGTTGCGCAGGCGGCTGATCACCCGCTTGGCGTCCCGGTACTCCCGGTCGACGTTGGTGGCGGCCTCGATCTGGCTCACCAGGAACATCAGTTCGAGGACTTCGGAGGCGGCCTCCGGGCAGGTGCGGACGATCCGCATGATGCGGGCCATCAGTTCCTGGCTGGGAGACAGCTTGGGTTTTGGCACGGCCATGCGGGCAACAACGCGGTTTGGGGCCGGAAGGTCCGCCCGCGCCGCAAGATGCGTGCGCGGCATCCTCAACCAATCGGCGAGATGCCGCGGGAACGCTACACGTCGCGGTCGTAGGGCCGGCGCAGGGCGTCGAGCAGTGCCCGGCAGGCCTGCAGGTCGTCGAGCACGTCCCGCAGGGCCGCCCGGTCGGGGGTGTCGGCGAGGTCCTGCATGGTCGCCTCGGGGGCGTCCTCGACCTCCTGGATCCGGGGCTCGGCCGCCCGGACCTCGCCGCGGCCGACCGCCTGGACGAAGCGGATGCCGTTCTCCTTGAGCACCCGCTGCGCGCCCGCGATGGTGTAGCGCTGCACGTACAGGAGCTGCCGGATGCCGGCCACGAGCTCGACGTCCTGCGGCCGGTAGTAGCGCCGGCCGCCGGCCCGCTTCACCGGGCGGATCTGGCCGAATCGCGTCTCCCAGAACCGCAGGACGTGCTGGGGCACGTCGAGCTCCTCGGAGACCTCGCCGATGGTCCGGAAGGCGCCGGCGCTCTTCGCGCCGATCGGTTCGAGGGGCACGTCGGCGGCGAGGGCTGGGGGCATGGTTATCTGATGCGGCGGGACGACGGCGATCTTGACGGTCCGCGGGGCCGGGCTCAAGCCTTACCGAGGGTTGAGGCGATAAAGTTTGCCGCGCCGGAACGACATCCGCTTAGCGCGCGTCGCCCGCCCCCCCGCTGCGCGGTAGGGCGGCCCCCGCTCAATCGTCGTCGTCCGACCCGTCGGCGCCGTTGAGCGCCTGGCCGTTGATCTTGGCCTTGAGGACGTTGGAGGGCTTGAACACCATCACCTGGCGGGGCTCGATCGCGACCTCGACGCCGGTCTTGGGGTTGCGGCCGACGCGCTTGCCCTTGCTGCGGACCACGAACGAGCCGAACGAGGACAGCTTGACCGTCTCGCCCCCCGCCAGGCAGCCGCAGATCTCCGACAGCACAGTCTCGACAAGGGCGGCGGATTCGGTCCGCGACAGGCCCACCTGGTGGTAGACGGCCTCGCTCAAGTCGGCGCGCGTCACCGTCTTGCCTGCCATGCCGTGTCCCCTCGCCTGCTGTTCTCATCCGGCAGCCCACGGGCGCGACGAACCTCGCCGCACCGTGAGCTGAAGGTGTATCCCTATGATCCGGCACGCTAATCTGCGTCCGCCGCCCGGTCAACCGCGCGGGGCGGACGAATTGGCCCGGCGCCTCCCGACGGATGGCGGCTGCCGGCTTCGGCGCCGGGCGAGGCCTACCTGAGGCCGTGCCGCGTCACCAGCGGATCAGCGCCGCCCCCCAGCTGAAGCCGCCCCCGATCGCCTCGATCATCACGAGGTCGCCGGGCTGGATGCGGCCGTCCCGCCGGGCCACGTCGAGGGCCAGGGGGATCGACGCGGCCGAGGTGTTGCCGTGGCGGTCCACCGTCAGGACGATCTTCTCCCGGGCGATCCCGAGCTTGTCGGCCGAGGCCTCGATGATCCGGCGGTTGGCCTGGTGCGGCACGAACCAGTCGAGGTCGGCGGCCGTGATCCCGGCCTGCGCGAACGCGTCCGCGATCACGTCGGTGACCTGCCCGACCGCGAACCGGAACACCTCGCGGCCCTCCATGCGCAGGCGCCCGGTGGTGCCGGTGGAGCCGGGCCCGCCATCGACGTAGAGCTTGTCCCGGTGCCGCCCGTCCGAGCGCAGGCTGGCGCAGAGGACGCCGCGCTCGCCCGCATCGGCACGCGCCTCCAGCACCACCGCCCCGGCCCCGTCGCCGAACAGCACGCAGGTGGTGCGGTCCTCCCAGTCGACGATGCGCGAGAAGGTCTCCGCCCCGATCACCAGGGCCCGGCGGGCCGAGCCGGTGGTGAGGAACTTGTCGGCCGTGGAGACCGCGAACACGAAGCCGGCGCAGACCGCCTGCAGGTCGAAGGCCGCCCCCCGGTGGATGCCGAGCGCCGCCTGGATCTGGGTGGCGGTGGCCGGGAAGGTGTGGTCCGGCGTCGAGGTCGCGCAGATCACCAGGTCGATGTCGTCGGCGGTGAGCCCGGCATCGTCGAGGGCGGCCTGCGCGGCCCGGGCGCCGAGCACCGAGGTGGTCTCGCTCGCGTCGGCGATGTGGCGCTGGCGGATGCCGGTGCGCTGGACGATCCATTCGTCCGAGGTGTCGACCCGCTCAGTCAGGGCGGCGTTGGTGACGACCTGCGCGGGCAGGCTCGACCCGGTCCCGACCACCACCGAGCGCGGCGCCTGCGGAGACTCTGTGCGGAGGGCTGACATCGCTTTCCTTCCCGGACGGCGCAGGCGTCACAATTCTCAGTTGTGTCGCCCCGGACGTCCGAATTCCATCCGTTTGAACACGCGGAGCCGAGATAGGGATCCGGCCAACGCGGCACGCGCGCGGACAGCGGTCCGGCCGCACGCACGATCGCAGATCGTCCAGGGCCGCCCCGGCCACGTTCGGTGACCGGAGGAGCAACCTCGCGAGCACCGATCACACCGTCATCCCGGGCTCGCCTGCGGCGCCCCGGAATGACGGGGAGGAGGTTCGGGCGTTGTGGGAAACGCCACGGCCGAAGACAGAGAATCAAGCCGGCGCCAGGACCGCCGTCTGATCGAGCATTTCGCGGATCGTGCGGATCATATCGTGGCGGGCCATGTCGTGCGCCAGATCGATCGCGGCGGCGAAACCTTGCGCGTTCTCCGAGCCGTGGCTCTTGATCACGATGCCCTCCAGCCCGAGGAACACGCCGCCGTTGGCGCGGCTCGGATTCATCTTGTCCTTCAGGGCCTTGAACGCCTGCCGGGCGAACAGCGCGCCGATCTTGGCCGACAGGGTCCGGGTCATGGCCGAGCGCAGGTAGCTGCCGATCTGCTTGGCGGTGCCCTCGGCGGTCTTGAGCGCGATGTTTCCCGTGAAACCTTCCGTCACGACCACGTCGACGGTGCCGCGCCCGAGATCCGTGCCCTCGACGAAGCCGTGATAGGTCAGCCGCGTGCTCTCCATCTCGCGCAGCAGCCGCGCGGCTTCCTTGACCGCCTCGTTGCCCTTCATCTCCTCGGTGCCGACGTTGAGCAGGCCCACGGTCGGCTTGTCGAGATCGAACACGATGCGGGCCATGGCCGAGCCCATCACGGCCATCTCGACCAGGTGCTCGGCATCGGTGCCGATGGTGGCGCCGACGTCGAGCACGACGCTCTCGCCGCGCACGGTGGGCCACAGGCACGCGATGGCCGGGCGCTCGATGCCCGACATGGTCTTGAGGCAGATCTTCGACATCGCCATCAGGGCGCCGGTGTTGCCGGCCGACACGCAGGCATCGGCCTGCCCGTCCCGCACCGCCTGGATCGCCTGCCACATCGAGGACTTGCCGCGGCCCTGGCGCACCGCCTGGCTGGGCTTGTCGTCCATGGCCACGGCCACGGTGGTGTGGCGGATCTCGACGCAGTCCTTCAGCCGCGGCTCCTTGGCGACCAGCGGGGCGATCACCGCCTCGTCGCCGAACAGCAGGAAGGTCATGTCGGGATGGCGCTCGCGGGCCAGGGCGGCGCCGGGCACGACGGTCGAGGGCCCGTGGTCGCCGCCCATGGCGTCGAGCGAGATGCACACGCGTTGGGACATGTCTTTGCGGGTCGCGGTCTCGGCAGGGGGAACGGCGGCGGGAACGGCGGCGGGACGGACGAGGGCCGCCCGCCGGGCGCGCCGGACCATAGCGATACAGGCCCGCCGGGCAAATGAATTCGGGCCGGACGGGTCAGGCAATTGTTTCGGGGCGGGCCGGAGCGGGGCTCTGCGGGGGGCTTCTGCTTCTGCGAGCGATCCCGTCCACCCCCCTCATCCTGAGGTGCGAGCGCAGCGAGCCTCGAAGGAGATCTCCAGGGATCGCGCGGCCGGCTGGAGGGCTCCTTCGAGGGCTCCGCTGCGCTCCGGCACCTCAGGATGAGGGCGTAGGTTGGAGATTCCTCTTGGTGGAAACCGAACGCCCGATTCTTCCCTCTCGCGCAGCGACCCGACTGCTGACAGCGCCGAGCCGGACGGCCTCAGCCCTCCCCGTCGCGGAGCCGGCGCAACGCGTCGAAGGGGCCGGCATCCTCGCCCGCCACCACGGGCTCGAACGCGATGCCGGGCTTGCGCGGATAGGGATCGAGGCCCAGCGCCAGGAATTCGGCCGTGAGCGCGCCGAAATCGATCCGGCCGCCGACCAGCGGGTCGGGCACCTCGACGTCCTCGGCGTCGGTGCCGGCGAGCTGGTCGGTGTCGGTGTACACGACCTCCACCGGCTCGCGGACCGGACCCTCGAACGGCTCGAGGCTGACGGTGCAGACCTGCGTCACCACGGCCTCGACCGTGCCGGTGACGGTCATCCGGTTCGTAGAGCCCGAGATGTCGAAGCGCCCGACCAGGTCGCGGATGGCGGGGATCTTGAAGTCGGCCGCGAGCGCGTCGCACTCGGCCTGGCTCGCCTCGACGGTGACGGCGCCCCGCCCCTGCGGCAGGCGATCGACGTTGACCCAGCGGGAAAGCGGCCCGCTCTCCGGGCCCGTACGGTGTCTCATGTCCTGTCTCCGGTCGGGGCCGGCGCGAACGCGTCCGGCTCCGGAAAGGGCGGCCCGGCACCGAGCAGCCCGTCGAGGTCGGCCCCGGCCAGGGCCGCATCGGCCGCCAGCACGTAGGCGGCGAGGCCCGCCGGGTCGCCCTCCCCGCCGAGCACGTTGCGGGCGAGCACCACCCGCAGGGCCGCGTCGTCGCGGGCGTCGAGCGCAGCATCGTAGCCCGTGGCCCGGCCGTAGAAGGCGGCACCGAGTTTTTTCATCCGCTTGCCGACGCCCATATCGCCGACGCCGAGTTCGCGCAAAGCCGCGTCGAGCTGGGTGAAGACCGCGTTGACCAGGTCCTGCGCCACGTCGGCCGCCGGGGCCGGCAACCGGTTCAGCCGGCGCAGAACCAGGATCACGTGCAGGCACAGGGCCTCGAACCGGCCCTCCACGGTGTCGGGCACGGCGAGCCCCGTGTAGAGGCCCGGCCGGCGCGCCGCCAGGCTGATGGCCGCGTGCAGCCCCTCGACGGCGCGGCGGCGCGCGCCATCGCGCCGGAACAGCGCGGCGATCATGGATGCCTCCGAAAGAAGGGCGATGCCGCGCCGCGGCGGCATCGGGCGGCCGGGGCGTGTGGCCAAGCTTGCCTTGTCAAAGCCATATCCCCGCGGTACGGCAACCCACGCCCAAGGCGCAAGCGCCGTCGGAGACATGGACCGGCGGCGGCCTGCGTCGCTCGTCCGTCAACACGCTCTTTGGGGGCCCGATGCGGCGCCGTCTCGTCCAGTCCTTTGCGCGCCTCGCCCTGATCGGCCTCGCGGGTGCCGGCCTCGCCGGCTGCGTCGGCGAAGAGCTCCGCCACGGCTACCAGATCGACCAGGCGGCGCTCGCCACGATCAAGCCCGGCATGGCCCCCGAGCAGGTGCTGCAGATCCTCGGCACGCCGTCGACGGTCTCTACGGTGGGCAACAAGTCCTGGTACTACATCTCGCAGAACACCAGCCGGACGATCATGTTCCTGGGCGAGCAGGTCGAGGACCAGAAGGTCACGGCGGTCTACTTCACCCCCGGCTTCAAGGTCGAGCGGGTGGCGCTCTACGGCCTGCAAGACGGCCGGGTGTTCGACTTCATCGAGCGCACCACGCCGACCAGCGGCGCCGACCGGGCGTTCCTCAGCCAGCTGTTCCGCGGCCTGACCCGCTACGAGCCGTTCGGCTCCGGCAAGGGCACCAGCGTCGTCCCGGGCGCCAACCGCGGCCTGTAAGAACGAGCGTCAGGGGTTTCCGAAGGGCTCAGCCCTTTGACGGGGTTCGGGGGCGGAGCCCCTGAGCACCCAGAGCGGGGCTCTGCCGCAGGGCTCTGCCCTGCACCCGCAAAAGGTCGCAGACCTTTTGAAACCCTGACGTGTCTCAGACCAATTCGCGTCGTCGCACCAGCTGGGCGATGTCCGCCGGCTCGGCGAACAGGTATTCCGGCCCGAGCGCCGCCAGCGCGCCCGCCTCGGTGTAGCCCCAGGCCACCGCGCCGAACGGGCAGCCGAGCGCCCGGGCCGCCTCCAGGTCGCGGACCTCGTCGCCGATGCACAGGGCCCGCTCCGGCGCGACCTTCCGGTGGGCCAGCAGCGCCCGCAGCCGCCGGGCCTTGCCGAACAGCGAGGCGCCGCAGGCATAGGCGTCGATCCGGGCCGCGTTCTCGGGGCCGAGCACCCGGCGGACGGTGTCGGCGCGGTTCGACGACAGGATCGCCAGGGGCACCCCCGCCGCCGCGAGGTCGGCCAGCATCTCCGGCACCCCGGGAAACAGCGCGATCGCACCGGCGTCGCGGGCGGCCAGCGCGTGCATGTGCCGGGCGATGAAGGGCAGCTTCCAGCGCGGGATGCCGAGATGGGCCACGATCGCCCGCGCGCCCTGCAGCCGCAGCGCCTCGACCTCGTGGGCCTCGACCCGGCGGAAGCGGTAGCGGTCGGCGACGCCGTTCAGGACCGAGCAGAACCAGCCGAAACTGTCCGCGAGGGTGCCGTCGAAATCGAGCACGACGAGCGCGGGCCCGGCCCCGCCGGGGCTGCGCGCCATCTCAGTGCCGGAGGTTGGCCAGCGGCATGCTGAGCCGCATCAGCAGCCCGCCCGGCGCCCAATCGTGCTCCAGCACGCCGTCGAGCTGCCCCGCGACGCTGCGCTCGGCCAGCACGGTGCCGAATCCCTTCCGGGAGGGCTTTTGCGTGACCGGGGGGCCGCCGGACTCGGCCCAGGTCAGGGTGTAGCGGGCGCCGTCGCGCAGCCCGCTCAGCGTGACGCCGCCCGCCTTGGTGGAGAGCCCGCCATACTTCATCGCGTTGGTGGCCTGCTCGTGCATGATCAGCGCGAGCGCGGTGGCGGTGCGCTCGCCGATCGCGGCATCGTCCCCGGAGATCGCGACGCGCGCCCGGCCGTCCTCCTCGTAGGCGGCCATGATCAGGCGCATCAGCCCGAGCACGGTCTGGCCCTCGACCTCGGGGGCGCTGTCGGGGGAATGCGGGCGGACGTATTCGTGGGCCCGGGCGAGCGCGCCGAGCCGCTCGCGGAAGGCCGCCGCGAACGGCTTGGCCGCCGGGTCGCTGCGGGCGGTGAGGGCCGCCAGGCCGCCCACCACCGCGAAGATGTTCTTGATCCGGTGGGACAGCTCGCGGATCAGCAGGTCGCGGGCCTCCTCGGCGCGCTTGGCCTCGCGCAGGTCCCGGGTGACGGTGGCGTAGCCGATCTCGGCCCCGGTCGGGTCGCGCACCGGGAAGATGTTGTACAGCACCGCCACCGGCTCGCCCGTGCCGAAATGCCGGAAGGCCAGTTCGCCCTCCCAGTAACCGCTCCGGCGAACCGCCGGCATCACCGTCCCGGTCAGCACCCGGCGGCTGTCGTCGCCGAAGAAATCCTCCATCCGGTGCCGGCGGGCGGCGGCGAGGTCGGGCAGCCCGACCAGCGCCAGCGCGGCCTCGTTGAGATGGGTGACGGCGCCGTCCAGGGTGAAGAGGCCGATGAAGTCCTTGGAGGTCTCCACGATGGCGGCGAGCTTGCGCGCCTCGGCCTCCGCCTGCTTCAGGTCGTCGATGTCGGTGCAGGTCCCGAACCAGCGCTCGATCCGCCCCTCCGCGTCGCGGATCGGCATGGCCCGGCCCAGCGTCCACCGGTAGGCGCCGTCTTTATGGCGCAGGCGATACTCGATCTCGTAAGGCTCGCCGGTCTTCAGGGAATGGCGCCAGCGGGTCCAGGCCCGCTCCTGGTCGTCCGGATGGAACACGCCGTTCCAGCCCTCGCCATCGGTGGAGCCGTACGGCATGCCGGTGAACTCGTACCAGCGGTCGTTGAAATAATCGTGGAACCCGTCCGGCAGGGTGGTCCAGACCATCTGGGGCATCGCCGACGTCATCACCCGGAAGCGGCGCGCGCTGGCGGCGATCTCGGCCTCCCGGGCGGCGACCTGGGCGTGGGTCCGGCGGTTCTCGAGCAGCGTCGAGATCTGGCGCGCCAGGGCGGACAGCGTGGCGGCCTGGTCGGCGTCGAGCCCCTCGGGCCGGGGCGTCCGGTCGAGGACGCAGAGTGCCCCGAGCGGAATGCCCTGCGCGCCCCGGATCACCGCCCCCGCGTAGAAGCGGAAGCCCGCCCCGCCGGTCACCAGAGGGTTGTCGATGGTGCGCGGGTCGTCGGCGAGATCCGGGATGATGAGGCAGTCGCCGGCCTCGATCGTGTGGGCGCAGACCGAGCAGTTGATCGGCAATTCCCGCTGGCCGAGGCCGAATTCCGACTTGAACCATTGCCGCTCGGCATCGACCAGGCTGACCAGGGCCACCGGCGCCCGGCAGACATGGGCGGCGATGCGGACGAGGTCGTCGTAGAGCGGCTCGGGCGCGCTATCGAGGATGGCGAGGTCGTGCAGTTCCGCCAGCCGGTCCGCTCTGCTCCAGCGCCGGTCGGTCGGTTCGCGATCCGCGCGTGAATTGGGGGGCGGCACATCCATGGTCTGGCGCTCACATAGGCGCGCGACGGGCGGCTGCATAGGCATGGCCGCGTATTAAGGCCCCGTGTCAGGGTGCGCGGCGGGGTATTCGCTTCACCGGCCCGCGCAGTCGGGTCGGCGACATCGCCGCCCTGGGGCGGCTGATCCACCCGGCGTCGGCGCGGCGCCCGGACTCTGCACCATTCCGTATGGACCGCGCCCGTTTTCGGCCGGCTTGATCGTCGCGGGGACGCGCGCGGTTCGCTGCGCCATGCCGGGGCCCGGGATCCGGATCCGCCGACATCGCGAGGCCTTGCGCCGTCGGTGACCCCGCAATCCGGGCTCGCCTGCGGCGCCCCGGAATGACGAGGCGGTCCACGCGGCCGGCGTTGGCCTGTCGATCGAGACGGCATCCGGCACCGGGACCCGCCGCGGGCCCCGGCGCCGTGCCGGTCGATCAGGCGGCGCGGGCTTCGCCGAGCGTCGGGTAGTCGGTGTAGCCCTGCGGCCCCTGGCTGTACCAGGTCGCGGCCTCGTCCTTGGCGAGCGGGGCGCCCTTGGCGATACGCTCGACCAGGTCCGGGTTGGCGATGTAGGTCCGGCCGAACGCGATCGCGTCGGCGTCGCCCGCATCCAGCACCTTCTGGCCGCTGACCCCGTCGTAATCGGCGTTGAGGATCATCGGGTTGCGGAACACCTTGCGCATCGCCGGGGCGATCGGCGGGTGGTCGGCCTTGCCGAAGGTCCCGTCCGGGCCGGGCTCGCGCATCTCCAGGAAGGCGATGCCGCTGTCGGCGAGCGCCTGGGCGGCGGCCACGAACAGGGGCTCCGGGTTCGAATCGTTGGTGCCCTGGATCGCGCCGTTGGGCGACAGGCGCACCCCGGTGCGCTCCGGCCCGGCGACGCCCGCGACCGCGTCGATCACCTCGCGCAGCAGCCGCACGCGGTTGGCGATCGTGCCGCCGTACGCGTCGGTGCGGTGGTTGCTGCCGTCCCGCAGGAACTCGTCGATCAGGTAGCCGTTCGCGGCGTGGATCTGCACCCCGTCGAAGCCGGCCGCCAGGGCGTTGGCGGTGGCGCGCTCGTAATCGGCCAGCAGACGCGGGATCTCGGAGACCTCCAGCGCGCGCGGCTCGGCGTAGGGCTTCTTGCCGGAATAGGTGTGCGCCTGGTCCGGGGCCGCGAGGGGCGAGGCCGAGACCGGCTTCTCGCCGCCGAGGAAGTCCGGATGGACCAGCCGGCCCATGTGCCAGATCTGGCAGACGATCTTGCCGCCGCGGTCGTGCACGGCCTTCACGATCGGCCGCCAGGCATCGACCTGCGCATCGGACCAGATCCCCGGCGCGAACGGCCAGCCCAGGCCCTCCTGGGAGATGCCGGTGGCCTCCGTGAGGATCAGCCCGGCGCCGGCGCGCTGGGTGTAATACTCGGCCATGATCGGGGTCGGCACGTGCTCGCGGGTGGCGCGGCCGCGGGTGAGCGGGGCCATGAAGATCCGGTTCTTCGCCTCGATGGCGCCGATGCGGATCGGGTCGTGCAGGGACGGCATGGATACCTCGTGCTGGTGCGGCGACGCCGCGTCCGAAACTCAACCGCCGAGGTGGCGTCGCGGCGCGGTGATGCCAGGGTGCAGCGCAGCATGGGGGCTCGGTCCGTGCGCGAGCGCACGTCCCAGGGGGGTGGAATCATCCCGGTTTTCTTTGGATTTGGGGGTGGAACGATTCCAGGGGTCGGTCGGCGCAGCCGATCGTAGGGAGCCAAATGCATCGCTCGGCACTGAAAAGAAGTGCGCCCATCTCAGTATAGCGCACGCGGCAATTGACGCTCGAGACAGTCTATAAGCAGAAAAAGGCGCGGCCCCTACGAGCCACGCCTTTCAAAAATTTTGGTTTAGACTCTCAAGGTGCCATGGCAATCCCATGGGCTCGCGACACCATTGCGCCGCCACCAAGCGAGTAGGCTTGTTATAAGGCGAGACTCAGACCATCACAAGTGCTGATGCCTATCTTGAAGCGCCATGTCCCGACTCGCGAACTGCTCGGAGCGTACCTGACGTTCACGCCTCGCTCGCATGAGGTCGACTTGCTCGACAAGGACATGCGGACGCTGAACCCAACGCTGCTCCGGGACGCGATTCGCGAGGCCACGGAAATACGCAAGCTCCGGTTGGTACCACCTGACGCACAGCGATCCCTGGTGCATCAGATCTACACCCGGAAGATCAAGGAATTCTCCGCGATCTACCCGTTCCTGTTCGCGGTGGAGAACGGCCTCAGGTCGGCCCTGGCAGAGCAGTCAGCGATCAAGTTCAACGGTGTGCATTGGTGGACCTTGATCCGGGATGCCCGGGCACGCGGCCAGACGGCTCAAGCCCTCCCAACCATTTGGACGATCCCCGTGAGCGCTGCCTTCTTAAAGGCGGTCTGGCGGGCATTCGATACCATTGCCAATCCGCTCCACGTGCAGAGCGTCTCGGACCGGGTCGCACCGATGAGTTTTTCTACACCCTCAACCTCGGCGACCTGTGGAACATCCTCAGTGCAGACTGGTCGATGACACGCGGAATGTTCTGCTCGGACGCAGAACTCGGCTTCAAGCTCGACAGAAAGATGTTCGAGGATACGATGCGGGTCATCAAGGAAGCTCGCAACGAACTCTATCATAGCAATCCGATCACAGACCGCACGAAGGTCGTCGGGGCCTGCGAACGCATCCTGAACGGTCTCAATGTCCATCTCGGTGACTACGACACGGATTTAGCTACGATCCGCCATGTACGGGTGCCGCCGACTGTGCCCCGGAGTCCGCGACACGTCATTCCACCGCGTTGAGTTGTTCGCGAGGGCACACTTGAAGGCACCCTCCAGGGCTCGCGCGCCAGGCTGGAGCCCTCCTTCGAGGCCTCCGCTTCGCTCCGTCGCCTCAGGATGGGGTGAGGGATTGGGATGGCCACTGAGGCGTTATCGCTGCCCCACCGTCATTGCGAGCGCAGCGAAGCAACCCAGGGACACGCGACCTTCACGGGCGGCGCGCTGAGCGCCGAGTCCGGCGCGGATCCGCGCCGGACCCGCCCCTCAATAATGCGCCAGCACCGCCAGCAGCAGCAGGGCGATGATGTTGGTGATCTTGATCGCCGGGTTCACCGCGGGGCCGGCCGTGTCCTTGTAGGGGTCGCCGACCGTGTCGCCGGTCACCGCGGCCTTGTGGGCGTCGGAGCCCTTGCCGCCGTGGTGGCCGTCCTCGATGTACTTCTTGGCGTTGTCCCAGGCGCCGCCACCCGAAGTCATCGAGATCGCGACGTAGAGGCCGGTGAGGATCACGCCGAGGAGGCTCGCCCCCACCGTGGCGAAGGCCTGGCTCTTGCCCGCGATCGCCTGGATCACGAAGAACAGCACGAGCGGCGACAGCACCGGGAGCAGCGACGGGACGATCATCTCCTTGATCGCCGCCCGGGTCAGCATGTCGACCGCCCGGCCGTAATCCGGCCGGGCGGTGCCCTGCATGATCCCGGGCTTCTCCCGGAACTGGCGCCGGACCTCCTCGACCACAGCGCTCGCCGCCCGGCCGACCGCCGTCATGGCGATGCCGGCGAACAGGAACGGGATCAGGCCGCCGAGCAGCAGCCCGACCACCACGTACGGGTTGGACAGGGAGAAATCGACGCTGACGCCCTGGAAGAACCGGTACTGCGTCGGGCTGGCATTCGCGATGAAGTAGTTCAGGTCGGACGTATAGGCGGCAAACAGAACCAGGGCGCCGAGGCCGGCCGAGCCGATCGCGTAGCCCTTGGTGACCGCCTTCGTGGTGTTGCCGACCGCGTCCAGCGCGTCCGTGGACTTGCGCACGTCCGGCGGTAGCCCGGCCATCTCGGCGATGCCGCCGGCATTGTCGGTGACCGGCCCGAACGCGTCGAGCGCCACGATGAAGCCCGCGAGCGCCAGCATCGCGGTGACCGCGATGGCGATGCCGAACAGGCCGGCCAGGGCGTGGGTCGCGATGATGCCGGCCACGATCACGATGGCCGGCAGCGCGGTCGATTCGAGCGAGATCGCGAGGCCCTGGATCACGTTGGTGCCGTGGCCGGTCACCGAGGCGTCCGCGATGGACTTCACCGGGCGGAAGTTGGTGCCGGTGTAGTATTCGGTGATCACCACGATCAGCGCCGTGATGGCGAGCCCGATCACCGCGCAGCCGAACAGGCCGCCCGACGTGAAGGTCACGCCCGTGGCGGTGGTGAACGCCGTCGAGAAGCCGCCCAGCAGGGTCAGGTTGACGATCGCGATCGCCACCACGGAGAGCACGCCCGCGGTGATCAGGCCCTTGTACAGGGCCCCCATGATCGACTGGTTGGCGGACAGCCGCACCGCGTAGGTGCCGGCGATCGAGGTGACGATGCAGGCCGCCCCGATGGCCAGCGGATAGAGCATCATCGGTTCGAGCACCGCCCGGCCGCTGCCGGTGGGCCCGGAGAAGAAGATCGCGGCCAGCACCATGGTGGCCACGATGGTCACCGCGTAGGTCTCGAACAGGTCGGCCGCCATGCCGGCGCAGTCGCCGACGTTGTCGCCGACGTTGTCCGCGATGGTGGCCGGGTTGCGGGGGTCGTCCTCCGGGATCCCGGCCTCGACCTTGCCGACGAGGTCGCCGCCGACGTCGGCGCCCTTGGTGAAGATGCCGCCGCCGAGCCGGGCGAAGATCGAGATCAGCGAGGCGCCGAAGCCGAGCGCCACCAGCGCGTCGATCACCTCGCGGCTCGACGGGTCGAGCCCGGCGCCGCGGGTGAGGTAGAGGTAGTAGAGGGCCACCCCCAGCAGGGCGAGGCCGGCGACCAGCATGCCGGTCACCGCCCCGGACTTGAACGCCATGTCGA
Source organism: Methylobacterium sp. AC315 (assembly GCF_979253755.1). Taxonomy (NCBI): domain Bacteria; kingdom Pseudomonadati; phylum Pseudomonadota; class Alphaproteobacteria; order Hyphomicrobiales; family Methylobacteriaceae; genus Methylobacterium; species Methylobacterium sp. AC315. The sequence continues at coordinate 10,837 of NZ_CEEDEA010000017.1, read as the reverse complement.
GGCCCGCCCCCAGCGAGGTCGAGGAGGCCTGGGCGGTGCGGACATTGGCCCGCACCGACACGTTCATGCCAATGAAGCCGGCGGCCCCCGACAGGACCGCGCCGATCAGGAAGCCGACCGCCACCTTGATCCCGAGGAACACCGCCAGCAGCACGAACAGCACCAATCCGACCACGCCGATGGTGAGGTATTGCCGCTTCAGGTAGGCCTGCGCGCCCTCCGCGATGGCGGCGGCGATCTCCTGCATGCGCTGGGTGCCGGCGTCCCGCCGCATCACGTCGAGGATCGTGACGATGCCGTAGGCGACGGCACAGAGCCCGCCCACGATGATCAAAGCCAAGGGGATCATGCTCTACCGTCCTTGTTCTTATCGTGCCTGGCGGGGGCTTGTGATCGGTGTCGCGCTTGGCCGTCGCAGGACGACCATGGGACGTTGTGCGCGAATCAGTGCATTCCTTCCCAGTCGGTAAGTCTTAGCGCGTCCGCCGCCGAAGTGCAGACCGGTTCGGCGACAGTGAGCCGTCTCAGCAAAGGATAAGAGTCGGCCCGAGCATGGCGTGATCGGGCGGAGTCTAGTTGCCAAACTTCGCCGGTGAGCGCAAACGCCGCGTTTTCCGGCTTGGGCACTGCATCATGCCGATGCTGCATTGCGCCATGCCAGGATGCGGACCCAGACCGCGAAGGCTCTTCGCAGCGAAGCGGCGTCCGAGGTGTCGGTTCGTCGAAGTCTGGACCGATCCGACCGCCCCCGCGCCGCCCCGGCCGCCGAATTCTTCGCGGCTACGCAGGGCCTTAACCCGCGGTTAACCATACGGATCTCTACTTCCGGTTGTATAACGGATGGGGCTGGACATGAGCAGCGACCAAGTCGCCAAGCTGGCGGCGACGATCGAGGTGTTGACCGGGGCGGTGCACTTTTTGATCGCCGAGCGGGTCTCGGCCCAACCCGAGGCGGTCCAGGGCGACCTCCTGCACATCCTGCAGCGCGCCTTCTCGACGCCGCCCCGCCCGGAGGAGGCGCTCACCGGCCGCGCCGCGCTGACCAGCGGCGACCTGGCCCTGTGGATGCCGATCGTGGCGGCCGGGATGATGGACGAGGTCCGCCGCCAGATCGGGCGCCAGCCCGAGGGGGTGACCCACATCGTCCTCGGCCGGACCAATCCGGGCCCCGCCTCAGAAGTGGCTGAACGCCCCAGCCGCGAACACGCGCGCAGCGCCATCGCCCATTTCGAAGCGGGGCGGGCCGTCGCCTGAAGTGACGGTCCCGATGGCAGTGAGCGGGACCCCGGCTTCCGCCGCCTCGGCCCGGAGCGCGTCGAGGTCCTCGGGGGCTACGGTGCAGAGAATTTCGTAATCATCGCCGCCGGTTAGGACCGGGTCGATCAGGCCCGGCTCGGCGGCGCTCGCCCGGGCCGCGGCCTCCGACAGCGGCACGGATCCAACCGCGATCCGGGCGCTGCGGCCCGCGCCCAGCATCTTGGCGAGGTCGCCGGCGAGCCCGTCCGACACATCCATCGCGGCCGAGGCGTGGCGGCGGATCGCGGTCGCCAGGGCGAGGCGCGGGCGCGGGTGCAGGTACCGGTCGGCCAGCACCGCCAGCAGCGCCGGGTCGAGGGCCGCCGCCCAGGCGGCGTCCGGCTCCAGGCGCAGCCGCAGGCCGAGCGCCGCATCGCCGATCGTGCCGCTGACGCAGATCCGGTCGCCGACCCGGGCGGTGCCGCGCCGGACGATGCCGCCGGACGGCACCTCGCCGAACAGCGTCACCCCGATCAGCGCCGGCCCGCCGGAACGCACCGTGTCGCCGCCGAGCAGCGGGCAGCCGACCTCGGCCGCCGCCGCCCCGAGTCCACCGGAGAAGCCGGCGAGCCACGCCTCCGTCCAGTCGTCCGGAAGTGCCAGGGTCAGCAGGAAGCCGCGCGGCACCGCCCCCTTGGCCGCGATGTCGGACAGGTTCACCCCGAGCGCCTTGCGGGCGATCGAGGCCGGGGGATCGTCGGGAAAGTAGTGGATCCCGGCCACCACCGCGTCGGCGGTAACGACGAGATCATGCCCGGGGGTGGGCGTCAGGGTCGCGGCATCGTCCCGGAGCCCGTCCGCTCCCGGCCCGGCCAGCGGGGCGAAGTAGCGGGCGATCAGCCCCTCCTCGGAGGCGCGGCCCGGCCGGGACACGGCTCAGGCCTTCTTGGCGGGCGGCTTTCCGGAGCCCGGCTTGCCGCCCCCCTTGTTGCTCCCGCCCTTGTTGCTGCCGCCCTTGGGCGCGCTCATCTCACCCGGCCGGACCTCCCGGGCGACCCGGTCGAGGACGGCGTTGACGAGGCCGGGCTCGTCGGCGGTGTAGAAGCTGTGGGCCACGTCGACATATTCGGAGATCGCCGCCGGCGCCGGCACGTCGGGCCGGAACAGCAGCTCGTAGGCGCCCGCCCGCAGGATCGCCCGCAGCACGATCTCGATGCGCCGGAGCGGCCAGCCCTGGGCCAAAGCCTGGTCGAGCTTCTGGTCGATCGCCCGCTGCTCCTCGACCGTGCCGCGCAGCAGGTCACGGAAGAAGGCGGTCTCGGCCTTGGGATGCATGATCCCGTCGACCTCCTGGCCGATCCAGAAGGCCTCGAACTCGGCGAGCGCGTCGAGGACGCCCTTGCCGGAGATGTCCATCTCGTAGAGCGCCTGCACCACGGACAGGCGCGCGCCGCTGCGCGGGCTGATAGCCCGGGCCGTCTCGTGAGCCGTCTCCTGGGCACCGCCTCCGGCGCCATCCTGGGCGGTGTCGTCCGGCCTGGTCTCGGTCGTCGCGGTCATGTCGGTTCTCGTTATCGCGGGCGCGCCGCCTCGGCTGCGCGCTTGAGGGCGAGCACCCCGAGCGCCGCCTCGGCCGCGCCGCCGCCCTTGTTCATCTCGGCGACCCGGGCCCGTTCCAGCGCCTGCGCCTCTGTCTCGACCGTGAGGATGCCGTTGCCGAGCGGCAGCCGGCGCTGGACCGAGAGGTCCATCAGGGCGCGGGCGCTCTCGCCGGCCACGATGTCGTAATGCCCGGTCTCACCGCGGATCACGCAGCCGAGCGCCACCACGGCGTCGTAGTCATCCGCCAGGATCGCCACCGCGGCGGGGATTTCGAGGGCGCCCGGCACCGTGACCACGGTGGCGTGCGCGGCGAACGCCTCGATCACCGCGAGGGCGCCGGCCAGCAGCTCGTCGGCGAGCGCCTCGTAGTAGCGGGCCTCGACGACGAGGATCCGGGCGCCGGCAAGGGCCGGATCCGCGGGCATCGGCGCCGTGGCGGCGCGGTTATGGGCGACCATGGCTGAGTCCGGTCGGTTTTTCGGGGGTTGGCGAGGGCGCCGCGCTTCGGGCGCCCTCGGGATAGAGGGACGGTTAGACCGAAGCGGCCGGCGCGACAAGCACCGCGGTACGCTACCGCACCAGCGGCGGCAGCGGCGGCGCTCCCGCCTCCGGGAGTGCCGTGCGGGCCACGTTCATGGTCATGGCCAGCAGCGCGTAGTAGCCGTTGATCCCCGTGAGATCGATCGCGCCCTGCTCGCCGAAGCGCGCCACCACGGACGCGTAGGTCGCATCGCTCACCGCACGGTTGTGCTGCACCTCGGTCGAGAAGGCGTAGGCCAGCGCCTCGTCGTCACTCATGGTCTCGGGCCGGCGGCCCTCTGCCAGGGCCTGTGCGGTCTCCGGTGCGACCCCGGCCTTGAGCGCGATCGGGTGGTGGATCTGCCACTCGACCTGCTGGCTCCACAGCCGGGCGACGATCAGGATGACGAACTCGCTGATCCGCAACGGGAGGGCGCTGCCGTAGCGCAGGTAAAGCCCCATGCGGCTGGCGCATAGCATCAGTTCGGGGCTGCGCAGCAGCGGCACGAACGGCCCGAAGACCGGGACCCCGCGCTCGGCGCGGAACACCTCGGCAGCTGCGGCCTGCGCCTCCGAGAACTGGTCGGCGGGGATCTCCGGCAAGCGGTCCGTACCCGTCATGGCTTCCTGCCCTCACTAGCACCGTGCGCGCGGCACGCGCTCTGGATTTCCGGCCCCCGTGAGCCTAGACCGTTCAGGCTCACCGGCACGACGAGCGCCCGGGCCGGACGCGATCCGAACACACGCCAGCGAGGCTTACGGCTTTGGCCCTCCCCGTCAACGAACGCCGGCGCATCATGCTGCTCACGGGCGCGAGCCGGGGCATCGGACACGCCACCGTCAAGCGCTTCTCGGCGGCCGGCTGGCGGGTGATCACCTGCTCGCGCCACGCGTTCCCCGAGAACTGCCCCTGGGAGATGGGTCCCGAGGACCACCTCCAGGTCGATCTGGCGGACGCCCAGGACACGATGCGGGCCATCGAGGAGGTCCGGGGACGGCTCGATGCCGAGGGCGGCGTGCTGCACGCGCTCGTCAACAATGCCGGCATCTCGCCGAAGGGCCCCGCGGGCGAGCGCCTGGGGGCGCTGGCCACCGAGTTCGACGGGTGGCAGCGGGTGTTCCAGGTCAACGTCTTCGCCACGATCCTGCTGGCCCGCGGCCTGCGCGACGAACTCGCCCGGGCCCGGGGCTCGATCGTCAACGTGACCTCGATCGCGGGCTCCCGGGTCCACCCGTTCGCGGGTGCCGCCTACGGCACCTCCAAGGCCGCCCTCGCCGGCCTGACCCGCGAGATGGCCGCCGATTTCGGGCCCCTCGGGGTGCGGGTCAACGCGATCTCGCCGGGCGAGATCGACACTTCGATCCTGTCGCCCGGAACGGAGAAGCTCGTCGAGCAGATCCCGCAGCGGCGGCTCGGCACCCCCGACGAGGTCGCAAAGGCGATCTACTTCCTGTGCACCGACGCCTCGTCCTACGTGAACGGGGCCGAGCTGCACATCAACGGCGGCCAGCACGTTTGACCCGCCGCTCCGGGCGGCGGACATGACCGCCATGCGCTATTTCCCGCCCCGGCAACGCCGGATCGTCGCGGCCCTCATGGGATTGGTCCTGTGTGCGGCGCCGCTCGCCGCCGCCCGTGCCGAGCCACCCGGCCTCCGGATCCTGGACCTGCCGTTCAAGGTGAGGGCGCTGCGCGGGCCGCGCAGCGAGGTCGCGATCTCGGTGGCGACCGCCGGCCTGCTGCCGATCGCCGGTGCGAAGACGAGCCAGCCGGCCGGCGACGAGGAGAGCGCCCCGATCGCCGTGGTCTGGGGCGACGACGGCGGTGCCGTGCTCGGCCTCGCGGACGGCACCGTTACGGCGCGGCCGATCGGCCGTGAGGCGGTCGAGGGGCTGACCGCCGCCGAGACGCCGCGGGGCGCCCTGCCGGGTTCGCGCCGGGTCCTGGCCGGGCCTCTGAGCGCCTACCTGACCGGCCGTACCCGGGCCGCAGATGGCGGCGAGGCCGCCGCCGTCCTGACGATCCGCGAACGCCAGCCGATGGCCGTCAGCACCGATCCGAAGCCGGTCCCGGTCGCCACCGTCACGGTCCCGGCGGGGGGCGACGCGGCGTTCGCGCCGCTCCGGCCGCGCCTGCTGCGCCTCGCCGGCCGCCCGGCCCTCCTGGCCGCGACCCTCTCGGGACTGGATTCGGGCGGCCTCGTGCTGATCGGCCGCCCCGACGGTGCTGAGGCCTGGAGCGTCACGGCCCGCACCCCGGTGCAGCCCGGCCCGCCCCTGAAGATCGCCGGCATCGCGGATTTCGCGGGTTCCGGCATCGTGCAGGCCGCCACGGTCAGCGCACGGGGCCTGCTGCAGCTCTGGACCCTGCAGGCGGGCCGGATCGAGGCCGCTGGCGAGGCCCCGGGCTACGCGGCGGGCGAGGGAGATGCGGACCTCGCCGTCACGGCCCCGGCCGCAGGCCCACCCGAGCTCGCGGTGCCGGTGGCCGGACGGCCGGAGATCGCCCTCGTTCAGGCGAAGGGTGCGCTGCACGAGCGCCTGCGCATCCCGCTGCCGGCACCGGCCACGATCGGCATCGTGGCACTCGGCGAAGGCGCCGCGACGCGGCTGGTGGTCGGCCTCGCCGACGGGCGGGTCGCAATCGTCGCCCCCGACGGAGGCAAGCCGTGACGGCGGGCGAAGCCGATGGCGGCGGGCGCCTGTTCCCGACCCGGCCCTTCGTGGGCGCGTCGATCGCGGTGATCCGCGGCGATCGCGTCCTGCTGGCGGCCCGGGCGAACGAGCCGATGCGCGGCGTGTGGACCCTGCCGGGCGGCCTGGTCGAGGCCGGCGAGGCCCTGGCCGAGGCGGCCCTGCGCGAATTGTCCGAGGAGGTCGGCCTGGCGGCCGAGGTGGTCGGCGTGCTCTCACCCACCGAGATCATCGTCCGGGACGAGGCCGGCCGCGTCCGGCACCACTACGTCGTCCACCCGCACGCAGCCCTTTGGTGCGGCGGCGAGCCCGTGGCGGGCCCGGAGGCCCTCGGGGTCCGGTGGGCGACGCTCGCCGAGATCGCCGGCCTGGCGACGACGCCGGGCCTGATCGGGACCCTTCAGGAGGCGTTCGACCGGGTCGGCGACAGAGGAGAGGCGCGCCCGTGAGGCTTCCGGTCATCCTCTGCCTCGCCGTGGCGCTCGCGGGGCCGGCCCTGGCGCAGCAGCGCGGCAGCCGTGCGGCGCCAGTCAAGGAGGCGCCCAAGGAAGCGTCCCCACCGGCGGACGTGCCCGCTCCCTACGACCGCGACCTGATGCGGATGTCCGAGATCATCGGGGCGCTGGCCTTCCTGCGCGGCCTCTGCGTGGCACCCGACGCCGGGGAATGGCCGGCCCGCATGAAGGCGCTGATCGAGTCCGAAGGCGTGACGCCGGCCCGGCGTGATCGACTGGCCGGCGCTTACAATCGCGGCTATCGCGGCTACGCGTTGACCTACCGGGTCTGCACCCCGGCCGCGCACGAGGCGGCCGCCCGCTACGTCACGGAGGGTGACAGGCTGTCGCACGCCTTGGCTGGGCGATTCGGTGGGTGATGCAGAGGCATCACAGGCGGGATGCATCCCCCGAAAGGATCAACTTCGAGCGTCCGCGTTAACCGATCTGAAATTCTCGGCTGGCCGAGCCGCGGGGAGCCACCTATCATTCGTTGGTCCGCCGGGTCCCGTGCCCGGCGCAACGGAAGTACCGGGTCCATGCAGCACATCTCTCAGACCGCCCCCATCGAGGTCGATGTCGAGGAGAAGCGCGTCGCGCTGAGTTATGTCTCGGAGGCGTTCGCGGAAGGCTGTCTCGACGGGCTCGACGGCGACTGCATGGCTCAGGCCGCCCTGTTCGCGGCCTTCCAGGAACTCGTGATGACCTACGGCGAGGAAGCCACCGCCCGCTACGCCGAGGGCTTTCCCGAGCGCATCCGCGGGGGTGCTTTCACCACGACCCTCCAGCATTGACGAGGCGGCCGCGGAGCCCGGACGGTTGAGGCACGGGTGCGCAGCGACTACCTCCCGGCCCTGCACTCCGGAATTCCGGATTGCCCCTGTCGCGTGAGGATCTGACTGCCATGCCCGTCGCCCTGCTGCCGGACCGCGCCCTCGTCACCGTCACAGGGCCTGAATCCACCGCACTGCTGCAGGGCGTGCTGACCTGCAACGTCGAGACCCTGCAGGCCGGAGAGGCCCGCCTCGGCGCCCTCCTGGCGCCCCAGGGCAAGATTCTGTTCGACTTCCTGATCTCGCGGATCCCGGACGGTTTCCGGCTCGACACGGCGATCGACCGGGCGGCCGACTTGGCCAAACGCCTCACGCTTTACCGGCTGCGCGCGCAGGTGGCGATCGCGGTCGACCCAACCGTGGCGGTGGCGGCGGCCTGGGCCGGGGCCTCGCCGGCGGCCGAGTCGGACACCGTGGCGGATGCCCGCCATGTGGATCTCGGCGCCCGGATCTACGCCGGCGAAGGTGCCTTCTCGGCCGACGCGTCGGAGGCGGAATACCACCGGCGCCGCATCGGCCTCGCCGTGCCCGAGGGCGGACGCGATTACGTCTACGGTGATGCGTTCCCCCATGAGGCGCTGTTGGACCAGCTCGGCGGCGTGGACTTCAAGAAGGGCTGCTACGTGGGCCAGGAGGTGGTTTCGCGCATGCAGCACCGGGGCACCGCCCGCACCCGGATCCTGGCGGCTCGCTATACGGGCGAGGCCCCTCCCCCCGGCACCGAAATCACCGCCGGTGGCAAGGGACTGGGTACCACCGGCAGTACCGCGGGCGAGTACGGCCTCGCGCTGGTGCGGCTCGACCGCCTGGCCGACGCCCTCGCGGCCGGTGCAACCCCTCTCGCCGGCGATCGTCCAGTGACGTTCGAGAAGCCGGCCTATGCGACGTTCTCGATGCCTGAGGCCTCTGCATCGCCGGCCGCCTGATCGCTGATCGCAGCGTAACGTGACGTGTTTGGCGTGGCGATAGCGTTCCGCTCCTGTTCTCGCTAAACCACCGGGATGCCCGAGACCGGCCTGATCGACCATCCCGACGGTTGCCCCCGCTGCTGGTGGGCCGGCTACGACCCGCTCTACGTCGCCTATCACGACACCGAATGGGGCGTGCCCGAGCGCGACGGGCAGGCGCTCTACGAGAAGCTGATCCTCGACGGCTTCCAGGCGGGCCTGTCCTGGATCACGATCCTGCGCCGCCGCGAGGGCTTCCGCGACGCGTTCTCCGGCTTCGACCCGGAGGCCATCGCCCGCTACACCGAGGCCGACGTGGCGCGGCTGATGGCCGACGCCCGCATCATCCGGAACCGCGCGAAGATCGTCGGTACGATCGCCGGGGCCCGGGCCTGGCTGCGGATCGAAGAGAGCGGTCCGGGCTTCGCACCGTTCCTGTGGGACTTCGTGGACGGCCGACCGATCCAGGGGAGCGCCCGGAGCCGCACCGAGATCCAGACCGAGACGCCGGTCTCCCGGGCGATCGGCAAGGCCCTCAAGGCGGAGGGCTTTTCGTTTTGTGGACCGACCATCGTGCATGCCTTCATGCAGGCGGTCGGCATGGTGAACGACCATCTTGTCGGCTGCCACCGCCACGGGCCCTGCGCCGCGCTGGGCCAGCCGGCATGATCGACCCGGCACCCCGGGCCTGGCAGCGGATGCTGTCCGGCCGCCGCCTCGACCTCCTCGATCCCGCGCCGCGGGACATCGAGATCGCCGACATCGCCCACGGGCTCGCCCGGGTGGCACGCTGGAATGGCCAGACCCGGGGGCCGCACGTCTTCTCGGTCGCCCAGCACAGCCTGCTGGTGGAGGCGGTCGGCCGCCACATCGCCCCGGGCTGCACCGATCGGGACGGACTTGAGCTACTGCTGCACGACGCCCCGGAATATGTCGTCGGCGACATCATCTCCCCGCTCAAGGCGGCGATCGGCGACGCCTATCGCGGGGTCGAATTGCGCCTGCTCGCGGCCGTGCGCCGCCGGTTCGGCCTCGCGGCTCCCGTGCCCGCCATCGGACGGCTGGTGAAGCGGGCCGACCGGATCGCGGCCCATATCGAGGCCGTCGAACTCGCCGGCTTCGCCCTGGATGAGGCCGAGCGCTATTTCGGGCGCGCCCCGGACCTGCCGGCGGGTGTCCTCGCGCTCGCCGAACCGTGGCCGACCGCGCAGGCGCAGGCGCGGTTCCTCGACCGCTTTCATACCCTGGCGGAAGATTCCGGGCCCCCATCTCCCGATCCGGAATGAGGCGCCATGCCGAGGCTGCGGGCCGCCGCCGCGTCGCCCTCGATCCGTCACGATCACGCGTCAGGTGCCCGCCATCATGCCAACCCTTCACGTCTGTCCGCTCTCGCGCCTGCCCGAGACCGTCGCCGCCACCGGGGCGAGCCACGTGCTCACGCTCGTCAACGTCGGCACGCCGCTCGAGCGCCCGGCGCTGATCGATGCGGAGAACCACTCCGTCATCGGGGTCAGCGACATCGCCGAGCCCCGGGATGGACACGTCTTGCCGGCCGACGAGCACGTGGCCGGCATCCTGGCCTTCGCCCGAGCCTGGCCCCGGGACAAGCCGCTGGTGATCCACTGCTATGCCGGGATCAGCCGGTCCACCGCGGCCGCCTACATCGCGGCCTGCGCGCTGGCACCGGACCGCGACGAGGGTGACATCGCCGAGGCCCTGCGCGCGGCATCCCCGTCCGCGACGCCCAATCCGCTGTTCGTGGCGATCGCGGACCGGATGCTCGACCGTGACGGCCGGATGATCGCGGCGGTCGCGCGGATCGGCCGCGGCGCCGAGGCGTTCGAGGGGACGCCGTTCTGCCTGACGCTGACGTGACAGCCGGGCGGATAACCTCCGGTTGTCGGCGCCCCCGCCGCCGCGCACGACCGTCCGGTAGGCGTTCCACGCCGGGTTCGCTAAGGGGCGCCCCAAGGCGCGGAGAGTGTGGCGCAAACGCCGCCGCATGCTGCCAAAACGCGGCCTATCCGGCCGGCCTCGCCCTCGCGTGGGTTGTGGCCGCACCGGCTGCCGCCTTAGAACCGACCCAAAGGATGTGTGTGGGATGAACGCGAGCAGACCCGAGGTGGCCTCGGCCGCCGGCGACCTGCCCTTCGAGAAGGCGCTGGAGCAACTCGAAGAGATCGTGCGCAGGCTCGAGCGGGGTGATGTCCCGCTGGACGAGTCGGTGGCGATCTACGAGCGCGGCGAGGTGCTGAAGAAGCACTGCGAGGCGCTGCTGAAGCGGGCCGAGGCGCGGATCCAGAGGATCACCCTCGGCGCCGACGGGCGGCCCGAGGGCGTGGCGCCGCTCGATATATCCTGAGGCTCGGCGGTCAGACCGATCCCGTCCGATAGAGGTTGATGCCGTGGCGATTTCCCCCGAGCTGAGCGCACTTCTCGACCGTATCCCGGAGCCTGCGGCGCTCCGGCAGCTTCCCGAATCCGAGTTGCAGGCGGTGGCGGACGCGGTGCG
>NZ_CEEDEA010000016.1:0-89861 GCF_979253755.1 Methylobacterium sp. AC315 | reverse complement strand
CGACCTCGCTGTCTCGGGAGGATCGCGCCTTCACCGAAGCGCTCTGCAGCGCCGCGCCGAAGCTGAAGCAGGCCGCCAAGGATATACGCGCCTTCGCCGAGCTCCTGCGCCAGAACGATCCCACCGGACTGACGCCCTGGCTGGAAGCTGCAGCCGCGAGCGATCTCGGCGGCTTCGTCACCGGGCTCCGGCAGGACGAGCCAGCCGTGCGCGCCGCTATCGTCGAGCCCTGGAGCAACGGCCCCGTCGAGGGGCAGGTCAACCGCCTCAAGCTGATCAAGCGGAGCATGTACGGTCGCGCCGGTTTCGATCTCCTGCGCAAACGCGTCCTGCATCCTGCATGAGCCGGGATCGGCAAAGCTTGATCGGATGCCAAACCTTCAGCACCGAAAGTGCGGAAGAACCAAGGTTGCACGCCGAAACACACCATCCGGCCGCGGCACACCGGGCGGGCACCGCGACGGTGGAGACCGCGGCCGCCGTGAGCCCGGTGGTGTCCCGGATCTGAGGCCATCGGTACGTGCCAAGCTTTCACCGTCGGCCCTCCGGCCCGCATGGCACCGCCCCGGCGGTGCCGCTTCGGTTCGACCCAGGGGCAGGTTGGACGAGGATGCAGTTGAAACACCGGCCATCCCTCGAGGGCCGGACCTTCGGCCGGCTGGAACGGGCGGTGACCACTCTGGTGGAGGCAGGGCTTCAGCACCGCGACGCCGCACCGCCGAACCTGATCGAACGTCTGCGGCACCTCGAGCACGGGGTGTTGGCATCGGGCGGCGACCGGCAGGTCCTGCAAGTCATCGCGTCCGACCGTCGCCTTCTGGGCGACCGGATCGAACCGGTCTCGTCGGACGATGCCGCGCGCATCGACCCGGGGGAGGCGCTACCCTAGGTCGCTCGGAGCCTTGACGCGCGCGTCGGCTGTCGGACGGGGCGAGATTCAGAGGCCTGCGGACCGTGCAGGCTGCGGCGCCCACCACGGACGTTCCCCTTCGAGTGCCCGCGTATGCCCCTTCGGAGAGACGACGTCGACGGCCGCGGCGACCGGCCCGAACTGAGCCGGGGCAACGGCCGCACCTTCGTCGCGCTCGCGCTCGCCGCCGCAATCCCCGTGCTCCTCCTCAGCGCCTGCGTGGCCACGCTGATGGCGCAGCAACAGCGGGACCTGACCCGCAGCGCCGCGGTGGCGAGCGCGACACGCGTCGCTGAGCGCGTCGCCTCCGACATCGCCGCGCAGATCGGCGTCCTCGAAGCGGAGGCTGCATCCGCCACCCTCGACAAGCCCGACCTCGCCGCCTTCTACGCCGAGGCCGAGCGGCTGAAGGCGGGGCGTCCCCTCTGGGAGACCGTGGAACTGGCTGATCCGGACGGCCGCCAGGTCGTCAACCTGCTCCGCTCCCTCGACGACGAGCTGGGCCCCACCGCCGACCGCGGGAGCTTCGATACGGTGGTCCGGACGCGGCGTCCCGTGGTCGGCGGCATCGGCCCGGTCGGCCCGGTCTCGGGCAAGCGCCTCGTCGCCCTGCGGGTGCCTGTCATCCGGGGAGGCGGCCTCCGCTACGTCCTCTCGGTCGGTCTCGCCAACGACGCGGTCAGCTCGATCCTGCGCGACGCTGGCGCGCCGGACGGCTGGGTGGGGACCATCGTCGATGCCGACGGAAACACCATCGCCCGCACCCGCGCCGAGGCGGAGGAACTCGGGCAACCGGCCGACGCCGCACTCCAGGCGGCGATCCGGCACGCGCCCAACGGCTTCTACTCGGGCTCCACCTTGGAGGGCTCGAACGTCGAGGTTGTCTACCGGACGTTGGCGGATACCGGGCGCTGGTCGGTGCATTTCGGGATGCCGGCCGCGACGCTGAACGCCCCGGTCCTGCGCGCCTACCTCGTCCTGGCCGGCGGCAGTGTCCTCAGCATCGGCCTCGCGCTGGCGCTGGTCGGCCTGGTGGGCCGCGACATGGCGCAGAGGCGGGCCGGCGAGCGCGCGCGATTCTCCCTGGCGCTCAAGTCGAGCGAGGAGCAGGGCGCCGTCGCCGCCGAGGCCGCCGAACTCGGAACGCTGCGATGGGATATGGTTCGGGACACGGTGACCGGGTCGCCGCGCGCGGCCCATCTCCTGGGATGGCAGACCGGCATCCCTGAGTCCGGCGAGACGGAGGCCGATGCCGGCAGGGTGATCGGGATGGTGCATCCGGACGACCGCGCCCGGCTCGCCGACGACCTGCACAGGAGCCTTGCGGACGGGGGCGCGCTCGACGTCGAGTTCCGGGTCGCGGGCTCGCCCCCCGCGCCGCGCTGGGTCCGCCTGGCCGGCCGAGCTCCGCGGCTGCACGGCGCCGCCGCGGCCGGCCTGATCTACGGCGTGGTGTCCGACATCGAGCCGCGCAAGCGGGCCGAAGCGGAACGGCTCGAACTGCTCCGCCGCCTCGGCGAGGCGCAGGAGAACGAGCAGCGCCGGATCGCGCGCGAGCTCCACGACCAGGTCGGCCAGACCGTGACCGGGCTCTCACTTGGCCTGAAGGGCCTGGAGCGGCTCCTCGCAGCCGGGGGCGCGACCCTCGAGGCGGGGCGTCAGGTCCAGTGGCTGCAGGCCCTCGCCGGCGAGATCGGGCGCGACATCCACCGCGCCGCCGTCGACCTGCGCCCGACCGCCCTCGACGACCTCGGCCTGCAAGAGGCCCTCGCCACGCAGTTGCGCGAGTGGGGCCAGCGCCACGGCGTCCGGGCCGACCTGGAAATCCTCGGCGAGCCCGTGCGCCTGCCGCCCTCCGCCGAGAGCGCGGTCTACCGGATCGTGCAGGAAGCGCTCACCAACGTCCTCAAGCATGCCCGGGCCGACACCGTCAGCGTCTCGGTCGAGCACCGCGCCGGGGAGTTGCGGGTGATCGTCGAGGATGACGGCGTCGGTTTCGATCCCGAGGCCGTTTCCCAATCTCCAGCGGACCGCGCGCCGGCCAAGCCGCGCCTCGGCCTGTCCGGTATCCGCGAGCGCCTGTCCCTCCTGGGCGGCGGGCTCACGCTTGAGAGTTCCCCGGGCGTCGGCACGACGTTGTTCATCGCCATCCCCGTTCCGCCAGCGCCCTGCGCATGAAGGACCGATCCATGGGCCGCATTCGCGTCGTCCTCGCCGACGACCATCCCATCGTCCTCGCGGGCATCCGTGCGCTCCTGAACGCCGATGCCCAGGTTGAACTGGTCGGCGAGGCCACGAACGGCGGCGAGGCGCTGCCGCTGATCCGGTCCGTGGCACCCGATGTCGCCGTGCTCGACGTGTCGATGCCCGGCCTCAACGGTCTCGAACTGACGGAGCGCGTCACCGGCGAGTGTCCGGAGACCAAGGTGCTTGTGCTGACGGTCCACGAGGATGCCGCCTACGTCCAGCCGCTGCTGAAGGCCGGCGCCCGGGGCTATCTGCTGAAGCGCTCGGCGGCCGAGGACCTCCTGCGGGCGGTCCACGCCGTCGCGGCGGGCGGCGTGTACCTCGATCCGTCCGTCGCCGGACACGCCGTGGGGGACGGCACCGCGACGGCGGCGGGGTCCAAGCCGGCCGAGACCGGCGAAGCGCTCAGCCCGCGGGAGACGGAGACGTTGCGCCTGATCGCGCAGGGCTTCAGCAACAAGGAGATCGCGCGGCGCATCGACGTCAGCGTGAAGTCTGTCGAGACCTACAAGGCCCGGGCCGCCGAGAAGCTCGGCCTGAGATCCAGGGCGGAGATCATCCGCTACGCCGCAGCCCAGGGCTGGCTGGACGCGCTCACCCTCCGGTAGCGCAGCACGCGTCCGCAGCGTCGCCGGATCGGGCCGCGGGCGCGGCAGGGTCGCTGAATTCCACCTGCGCGCGTGCGACCGTCTTCGCCTGGAACCTGGGGCTGTCCAAAGTCTTGTCAGCGACAATCAAAGACTTCTGAGGATACGCTTATGAAATCCGTTGCCATCGCCGTCGTGGCCACCCTCGCCCTGGCCGTGCCGGCCCTCGCCGCCCCGTGCAACACCGGGACGACGAAGGCGAAGGACCCCACCCCGGGTCAGGTGAACCCGAAGAGTTCGGACGTCGACAAGTCGAGCCAGAACCTGGCTGGCGGCCAGCAGCCCGCCTCGCCCGGCACGGTCGGCGCGATGAACGCCGCAGGTGCCAACCAGATGGTCGGCCAGAAGCCGGGATCCGAGGCGAAGACCGACCAGGGCGCCGGCGTCGGCACGTCCAGCAAGAACCTCGCTGGCGGCCAGCAGCCGGCCTCGCCGGGCACGGTCGGCGCCATGAACAACGCGGGAGCCAACCAGCAGCTCGGTGACAAGGCCGGCAAGGGCGACGATTGCTGAGCCAGCCCACGTATTAAGCCATCGTCACAGGGCCCGCCGCGGATCGCCGCGGCGGGCCATTTTCATGGTCATCTACGCTGTCATCCGGCGACGACGGCAGCGGAAGGATCTCCATGCGCACGCCCGTTGCTGTCGCCGTCCCTGATAGCGGGACGTACCCCGCCCCGGCATCCGATCGCCGCGGGTCTATCAGTCCCCCGAGCCGCACCGACCAAACCTGATGGCGATTCATGCGCGGGAGCGGGTGGCTGCGGCGGCCCTCGCAGCACTTGCCGCGGCGGTGTGGTTTCCCGACGGGCTCAATTGGCCGGCGCGGGCCGCGCTGTTGGCCTTCGGCGGAGCCGCGATCCTCTGGATCCTGACCGACCTGAGCGCGGCCTACGTCGCTGTGGCCGCCGCCGTCTTCCTCGTCGCGGTCCGGGCCGTCGAGCAGCGGGCGCTGATCGAGGGCCTCGGCTCGAAGGTGGTGTGGCTCGTGATCGGCACCTTCGTCCTCGGTGCGGCGGTCGAGAAGAGCGGGCTCGCCGACCGGCTCACCGCCGTGATCGCCGGGCGCGGGACCACGGTCGGCGGCCTGATGTGGCGCCTGACGCTCGGCATCGTCCCCCTGGCCTTCCTGATCCCCTCGACCTCCGGGCGGGCGACCGTGCTCCTGCCGCTCCATCGCAGCCTGACCGAGGCGGATGACGACCCGCGTCTCGCCAAGGCCGTCGGGCTGCTGATCCCCGCCCTCGTCGTCATCTCGACGATCTGCAGCCTCACGGGCGCCGGCTCGCACCTCGTCACCGTCGACCTGCTGGAACGGCTTTCCGGTCAGAGCATCGGCTTCGGGCAATGGATGCTCTGGGGCCTGCCGTTCGGCATGGCCGCCTGCCTGATCACGACCTTCCTGATCGGCCGCCTGTTCCTCGACCGGCAGACGCGGGCGCGGCGGGTGGCGGAGATCGAGGCCCCGTCCGGTCCTCTCTCCGCCCGGGAATGGCGGACGGGCGCGGTCGTGCTCGCCATGCTGGGGCTCTGGCTGACGGAGGGGTATCACCCGTTCGGCATCGCCACCGTGGCGGTCGTGGGTGCGGTGGTCCTGACGATGCCGGTCGTCGGCGTGCTCGACTGGGACGATGGCGTGAAGGCCGTGAACTGGGGGCTGGTACTGTTCATCGCCGCCTCCCTGGTGCTCGGCCGGGCCCTCATCTCCACGGGGGCCGCGAAATGGCTGATCGGCTCGGCGTTGTCGGCGAGCGGCCTGGACGGCGACAGCCCGACGCTCCTGATCCTTCTCGGGTTGTCGGCGCTCAGCCTATCGGCGCACCTCTACATGGTGTCACACACCGCACGGGTGGTCGCGTTGCTGCCACCGCTGCTGCTCCTGGCGGACAGGCTCGGCCTCAACCCGGTCGCGGTCGCGTTCCTGGCGAATGTCGGGATGGATTACTGCCTCACCCTGCCGGTCTCCTCGAAGGCGCTGCTGATCTTTCAGGGCACCGAGCGACCGGCCTGGACGGCGAGGGACCTGCTCAGGCTGGGGGCGCTCCTGGCGCCCGCCTACGCGGCGCTGATGGTCGCGGCCTACTATCTCTTCTGGTCGCAGGTCGGCCTGTCCTTGTGACGCCGTCCTCGCGTCGTTCCGAAGCGGGCGCGAGCGAGGGGGATGCTGCGATGCGGAGCAGGAGCGCGTATAGCCGGTCAGTCGGTGGTCGGCCTGATGGACGACGCGACGATGGCCCTTGGCGATGGCGTCCGGGATTGCCGTGCACGCTCACGCGGGATCGCCGCCCATGCGTGTCACCGTGAAACGGACATACCGTGCCTCCAGGTCGGCAAGGTCGTGCGGATCCGCGACGTCGCGCCGGGCCGCGGCGAGGACGAGGTCCGCATGGCGGGCGAGTTCGGCGGTCCGGTCCGTCAGACGCTCGACTTCGGCGACGCGGGTGAGCACGTCGAGCATCCGGGCCAGCACGTGCACCGAGCCGGCGGCGTTCTGGCGGATCATGTGAAACATGGCATCGCACAAGCCATCATAGTCGGTGACCGGGACGACGAGCACGACCCGGCCGTCGCGCACGACCGTTCCGGACGGCAGGTGGCGCCACGCAACGCGGCAGAGGGCGTCCCCGAGATGGTCGACGACGCTTCCGGCCGTGAACGGGTCGTTGATGCCCGGCGACAGCGCGCGGACTGCAATCTCGACGAGCTGCCGGATCGAGTATTCCAGATCCTGGAGGGCGGCCGGGCGGCGTCCGAAGGTCAGCGCCCGGTTGAGCGCCACCTCGACGTCCTCGATCCCAGCGGAGAGGAACGCGACCGGGAATCCCCTCGGGACGTAATCCCCCGGTCGCACGCGCAGGGCAACGGTCGCGCCATGCGCGTGAGCCCAGTCGGCCAACCCGTCCTCATCCACGGCCTGGAGATAACCGCTGCCCTCGATGCGGACCCCGCCACCGGTCGGCAGCCGGGCCGGGAGCGTCATACCGGCGGTCTCGCAAGTCCGGGCCTCGACGGCAGCGCACAGGTCGCGGTGCACGGCGTCGACAACCGTCTCGACGTTGATGCTGACGGCGATGTGGTGGACGAACCAGACCAGGGTGGCCAGTGACAGCAGCGCCAGCGCGATGGCCCCGGTGATCGCGAGGTGCGGGACGAACGGGCTCTCCTGCACCGTGCGCACCGTCCGCAGGACCATCAGCGCGTACGCGAAGGTGCCGAGGAAGATGCCCAGGACGACCTGGTTGCGGGCGTCACGGGTGAAATTGCGCAGCAGCCGCGGGCCCATCTGGCCGGAGGCCAGCGTCAGGGCCGCGATGGTGATGGAGAAGGTGGTGCCGGCGACCCCGATGGTCGAGGACGCCACCGCACTCAGGAGTGCCCGCGCCCCCTCGGCGCCTCCGGAATAGCCCCAGTTCTGGTTCGGCGAGGACGCGTCGTAGCTGGCGATGTGGGCCGTCTCCAACCAGACCCCGAGCTGGGCCAGCCCGAGGCAGCCGAGAACGATCAGGGCGGGCCTGAGCCAGAACAGGTCGCCCAGGAACTCGATCCAGGCCTGGAGGCGCGCCTTCATGCCGGCTCCTGCTTTCTCTCGGAACGACCGCCTTCGGCGTCCTCGCGTTCGCGGTCGTCACGATCGGCGCGGAGCACCTGCCAGCGCGCTCGCGGCGGAGTCTTGCCGGCGGGCCAGCCCTCACGCTGGCGGGTGCGGTCGCCGTCCGACGCCTCGGTCTGGTCGTGCAGAAGCACCTGGCTCGTGGGGTACGGCAGGTCGATGCCGGCGGCGGTCAGCGCGTCCTTCACGTTCGAGATCGCGTGGTCCAGCGCATCCACCGCGTCGCGGCGGCGTGGCGGGTCGATCCAGAACCGCGCCGTCATGTCGACGCCGGCGGCGCCGAGCCCCGTGACCAGCGCCTCCGGCGCCGGGTCGGCGAGCACGCCCCCGGTCCCGCGCAGGGCCTCGACGATGACGCGGCGGGCCTCCTTCATATCGTCGCCGTTGCCGATGGTGAGCGGGAAGGCGAGCCGGCGCTTGTCGTGCGCGGTGATCACCGTGATCTTGTCGACGAACAGCGTCGCGTTTGGGATCAGGACCCGCTGATTGTCGTAGGTGCGCAGCACCGTGGCCCGCACCCACACGTCCTCCACCGTGCCCTCGTGCGAGCCCGCCCGGATCTGGTCGCCGATCACGAACGGACGGGTCAGCAGGATGAGGATCCCGGCCAGCAGGTTCTGGAGCACGTCCCGGAAGGCGAAGCCGATGGCGACGCCGCCGATTCCGAGGAGGTTGAACAGGTCGGCCGCGGAGACGGAGGGGAAGGCCACCGAGGCCGCGACCAGGAACGACACCAGGATCGTCATGCCGCCGGCGATGCGGCCGAGGACCGAAGCCGAGCCGGGCGAGGCCTGCCGCAATTCGGCGGCCCGGCGGACGGCGGCCCGGACGCCGCGGGCGATCAGCAATCCGACGCCGAACAGGACGAGGGCGATGACGAGCCCCGGCACGAGGGCGGCGGCCGAGCGGCCGAGCCCTTCGAGGCGTCCCAGCGCTTCCGAAAAGATCATGCGGGATCCCGATTCATGGGAAAGCCGCCGGTGGCGGATGTGCCAGCCGGCGGCGCTTCATCTTCGGTCCGCGAGGGCGGCAGGCCCCCGCGGATCATATCTCAGCCGGATCAGCGACGCGGGCCGCCGGTGGTTCCACCATATTGTTGGCCGCGGGCTCCCCGTGAAGGCATGGCGGCGTTGCCGCGGCTCGCCGAGCCCTGCCGCATGCGGTGGCGCCGGTGCATGCGCACCTGCACGAGGTCGGCGTTCGCGGCCGGAGCGACGCCCGTCATGGCCATCGGCAGGGCCGCCGACGGCATCGTGGAGGCACCGAGGCCGAGACCGGCCAGGAGCGCCGAGGCGAGGATGGTGTGCTTCATGGTCGTCTCTCCTTCCGTGGGGCCGATCAGCTCTTCTTCTTCGAGTAGGTGAACTTCGGCGCGTTCGCGAGGGTGTCCTTGTCGGTGTCGGCGTGCGCCGTCCAAGTGCCGTCCTTGTCGCTGATGGCGAGCGTCGCGGGATCGAGCACGACGTAGCTCTCGCCGATGCCGAGGAAGCCGCCGACGCTGACGACGACGCCGGTCAGCGTCTTGCCGTTCTCGATCGCGAGATCCTCGATCTCGCCGACGGTCTCGTTCTTGTTGTTGTAGACGGTCGTGCCGATGAGCTTGGACGACATCACGTCCGCGGGCTTCACAGTCACGTACTTCAGCTTCACCGTCGCGGTGTCGGCCATCGTCATCCCCCGGCCGGAGGATGTCATGTCGGAGGACGCGGGCATGGCGGTGCCGGGAGCCGGGGCCGCGGGCGTCGTCTGGGCCAGGGCCGGGGCCGACAGGCAGGCGAGCGCGACGGCGGCGGCGAACGTGCGATAGAGCAAGAAGATCTCCCGAGTGTTGGTTCGAAGGTGCCGCTCGGATCGCCCCTGACGGGACCGGACTCGTCCCCGTTCCGGCTGCACAGTTCGGAGCCCCAACGTTCGCGTTCAGGAAACGTTCAGAAAAAACGACGGCCCGCGTGTGACTATTTGGCTAGTTTCCCGCTCGATAGGGACCGAACAAAGGGCCCGGGAACCGTGCCGCTGACAATTAAGCGTCAGCATAAGGTCGAGCAAACTGGCATGAAGAAAAACTAAGCCCGCGTCATTTACGCAGGGGCGATGAATTTCTTGTGATCTAGGCTGTGAAACCCGAACGCTCATCATCCCGTAACGCCGTGACGAGCCTCGACGATCGAGCCGTGATGACGCCTACAGGACCCTTTATGATGCGTACGATTCTGCCTGCCGCCCTTCTCGCCTCCGGCCTGGCCTTCGCGGCGCCGGCCTTCGCCGAGACCGCCCCCATGGTCGGCGGCGCGCCGATGATGCCCAGCAAGACCATCGTGGAGAACGCGTCCAAGGCCAGCAACCTGACGACCCTCGTCTCCGCCGTGAAGGCCGCCGGGCTCGCCGACACCCTGAATGGCAAGGGCCCGTTCACGGTGTTCGCGCCGACTAACGACGCCTTCAAGAAGCTGCCGGCCGGCACGGTCGACGCGCTCCTGAAGCCGGACATGAAGAAGACGCTGACGGCCGTGCTCACCTACCACGTCGTTCCGGGCAAGCTCGACGCCAAGGAACTGATGGCCAAGGCCAAGATGGGCGGCGCCGACGCCAACCTGAAGACGGTCGAGGGCCAGATCCTGACGGTGAAGATGGACGGCGACCGACTGGCGCTGATCGATCAGAAGGGCGGCGGCGCCTTCGTGGAGCAGGCCGACGTGAACCAGTCGAACGGCGTCGTGCACGTCATCGATAGCGTCCTGATGCCGAAGTAAGCCGACACCTCGGACGGCCCGCCCCGTGTGTCACGGGGCGGGTTCGACCACGGCGACATCGCCGTCCCGGCAGCGTGCCGGGCCCGGCTTCGCGTTCGACGTACGGACGGACCACCCGGGAAACGGATCGTCGCGCCTCGGCGGCCCTGCGCCCGACGAGGAACCAAAGGGGCCGGCGGGGTTTCAGATCGACACCCCCGATCGCCGTCCATCCGACAGGACCGTTTGCATGAATTCGCTCCACCTCGTCCGGGCCGCGTCCGGTCGCGCCGCCACGCGCATCGTCGGCCCACTCCTGTTTGCCGTCGGCGTGGCGTTTGCCAGCCCCGCGAGCGCGCAGTCCGCGGCCAGCTCTATCGACCAGCCGACCGCTGGGACGCTGCCCTCGGGAACCTCGACGGTGAAGGGCGCCGGAAACGCGCGCCACGAGGGCAACGGGCAGGTCGCACCGCCGAGCGCGATCCAGTCCTCGACCGACGTCATGCAGTCCGAGGGTTCGGTCCAGAGCAAGACCCAGGGCGGCCGGACCGACCCGATCAAGCACCTGCCCAAGGACATGCGCTGAGCTCCGCCTGCCCCGATTGCGGGGACGGCCCGACCGGCGTTTCTCGGCTGGCGGTGAGCCAACCTGCCGGGCGCCGCCCGTGAAGGCCCTCGCCCGCTACGCGCTCATCCTGCTTGCCGCCATCCTGGCCGCCGCGAGCCTCGTGCCCTTGATCCCGACCGAGTGGTGGGCGGTGCGGCTGCTCGACTTTCCGCGCCTGCCTTTCGCCGGAGGCCTGCTGGCGGTCGGTCTGGCCCTGTTTCCCTTCCTTCGGGGAGCTCCCAGGTCGACCCTTCCGGCTCTTGCGCTGGTGACCCTCGCACTGGCGGTCAACGCCTGGATCCTGTGGCCATATCGGCCGACGGGCGGCATGCGGGTCGAAGGATGCCCCGTGGAGCGCAGGCTCTCCGTGCTGATCGCGAACGTGCAACTCGGGAGCCGGAACGCCGCGCCCTTGGTCGAGGCCGTCGGGCGGGAGGAACCCGACCTGTTCCTCGCCATGGAGACCGACACGTGGTGGGACGAGGCCTTGAAGCCCGTGCTCGCCGCCATGCCCCACGCCCTGCAGCGGATCACGGGGTCGTATTACGGCATCCACTTCTTCTCGCGTCTGCCCCTGGTGAACGGCGGCATCCGTCATCTCGCCGGGCAGGACACGCCGGCGGTCGTGACCGGCGTCACCCTGCGCAGCGGGGAAATCGTCGATTTCGTCGGCCTCCACCCGAAGCCGCCGCAGCCCTGGCAATCCGCCCGCGGACGGGACGCCCAACTCTACGCGGCGGCCGCGGTGCTGCGCGACCGGGTCGAGCCGGGCGTCCTCGCCGGCGACCTCAACGCCACGCCGTGGGAGATCGCCGTGGAGCGGATGGCCAGGCTCTCCGGATTGATCGACCCGCGCCGCGGCTACGGCTACGTCGCGACCTGGAACGCCCATTCGTCCTGGATCCGCTGGCCCCTCGACCACGTCTTCCACGAAGGCGGGTTCGCGACGCTGGACGTCGAGCGCCTCGAAGCCTTCGGCTCGGACCACGTCCCCCTTCTCGTCCGTCTGTGCCGGCAGACCGGGGAACGGGGGAGGATGACGCCGCAGCGGGACGCCGACGATGTCGCCGCCGCCAACGCGGTGCTCGCCGCCGCCGGGGCGACCGAACGCCTCCAGCCGCGATGAGCCTCCAGTCCGGCAAACCCATCGCAGCCCGCTCCGGCGCGGGCGGGAGAGTCCCATGATCTCGATCTTCGACCTCGCCGCACTGCTGCTGACCCTCTCGGCCCTGTTCGGCTGGCTGAATCGCCGCTTCCTGCGCATGCCGCATACCATCGGCCTCCTGGTGATGGGGCTGCTTGCCTCGCTCACCCTCGTCGGTCTCGACCTCGCCTTCCCGGGCCAGCACCTCTACGAGGACCTGACCAGGGTGCTGAGGCAGGTCGACTTCACCGAGGTGGTGATGAATGGCATGCTGGCCTTCCTCCTCTTCGCCGGCGCCATGAGCCTCGACCTGCGCATGCTTCGCGACCGGGCCTGGCCTGTCGCCACGCTGGCGCTTTTCGGCACCCTGATCTCCACGGCCATCGTGGGCGGCGCGTTCTGGCTGGCGGCCGACCTCGTCGGGCGGCCGGTCCCGCTCTCCTGGGCCCTCGTCTTCGGCGCCCTCATCAGCCCGACCGATCCGGTCGCGGTGCTGGCGACCCTGAAGAACGTCAAGGTGCCGGAAACTCTCGAGGTCGAGATGCAGGGCGAGGCCCTGTTCAACGACGGCATCGGCATCGTGCTGTTCACCGTGCTCGTGGCCTTCGCGGCGGGCTCCGGCGGGGAGGCCACGAGCGCTGGCGGCATCGCCACGCTGCTTCTGCAGGAGGCCGGCGGCGGTCTCGTCCTGGGGATCGCGACCGGCTACGTCGCCTACCGGGCCATGCGCGCCATCGACGACTTCCCCGTCGAGGTGCTGATCACACTGGCGCTGGTCGCGGGCACCTACGCCCTCGCCCAGAAGCTGCATTTCAGCGGCCCCCTCGCGGTGGTCGCCGCCGGGCTCCTTGTCGGCGACCGGGCCCCGCGCGACGCCATGAGCGAGGAGACGCAAGGCTACGTCTCGGCGCTGTGGACCCTGATCGACGAGGTGCTGAACTCGGTGCTGTTCCTGCTGATCGGGCTGGAGGTGCTGGTGCTGCGATTCGAGCTCGGCGGCCTGGCACTGGCCGCCTGTGCGGTTCCCATCGTCCTCGTCGCCCGGTTGGTGGCCGTCACGACGCCGCTCCTCGCCTTCCGCTGGGGCGGAAACCTCTCGCCCCGCAACGTGCCGTTCCTGACCTGGGCCGGCGTTCGGGGCGGCATCTCCGTGGCACTGGCGCTTTCGATACCGGAGAGCGACGCCAAGCCCGCGATCCTGGCATCGACCTACGCGGTGGTGCTGTTCACCATCATCGTGCAGGGCTCGACGCTCGGGCTGGTGGCGCGACGCACGCTGCGTGAACGAGTGCCGCCCTCGGATGTCTCCTGAAAGGCCGACTTGGTCGCCGGGCGCTGTCCCGCGCCGGTAGCGCCGTCCGCTTGATGGGCCATACCCCTGACGCAGCCGGTCAGCTTTCGGCCGGACGACGCCATGCCGGATCGCCGATGGGCGCAGAACCGGCCGTTCGACCTTGTGTCCATCACGGCCGTCGAGAGCACCGCGCAGGCGATCACCCCGGGTAGTCTTCGGTGGCGGGCTGCGGCCTCGCTTCCGGCGCTCCGCCTCCAAACGCCCGAGCGGATCGGGCCATTCGCGCCTGGAGCTACGAGTCTGAGCAGTCCTTACGCGGCCGGTTTTTATCGGGCGCTCAGCGTTCGCCGATCCGGTTCGGGTTCGGTTCGCTCACCTCGTCGGCCCGGATCGAGGGCCGCTGTTTCGTCCTCCGGCGAGGATCGGTTGTCATCTGCTGTCGGGTCCGTGGCATCCACGGGCAGCCCTCTGCGGTCGAGCTGCTTTGGCGTGAAGGGCGGGCATCCCACTCGCTCGCGCTCCTGAGCCTTCGTCAGGTCCGGGAGAACGGGCCGTCCGTTGGGCCGATCTCGCTGCGGTCTCCGAGCACGTGCCGACCCGAGGCGATGACCTGAATGGCCGCCCGGCTTTCGCATTCCCGGCGCGCGACGGTCTCCAGATCACGGAGATAGGCGATGACCGGATCCCGCGCGCTCCGGCGCTGTCGAAGGACGGGCCGGACCTTCGCGGTGACATGGTCCGCGACCGTGTCCCAAAAGCCGTCAGGCGTCGCGGCGGTGTGGGGCATGATCCATCCTCATGGCGGCGTGTGAACGAGAGGCGGCTCCGCCGGCCAGGATCGGGGGCGTGTCAGAACCGGCAGAGCCGACCGGAGCATGTCCGGTGGCCCGATCTACATCGGCGGCGCCGGTCCCGAATCGACCTGGATCAGAGTCCGTCCAGAAATCTCGCGTCGCCGAACCAATCTTGCATCGTCGTCCGATCGGCGTCGGAATCCGTTCAGCGGAGGGTCGCGAGATAAGCCGCGATGGTCCGGGCGTCGTCCTCGGTGATCCCCATGTTCGGCATGGCATTGCCGGGCACCACGGATTGCGGATCCCGGAGCCAGCGGATCATGGATTGCGGTTCGTTCCGCAGCATCCCTGCGAGGAAGACCCGCCGGCCGATCCCGTTGAGGGGCGGGCCGACCCGACCGGTCGCTCCCTCGACGCCGGGGATCTCGTGGCAGCCTCCGCAGCCGTAACTCCGGATGAGGTGCACCGCGCCATGGGCATCGGTCCGATCGCCGGCGGTGGCCTGACCGTCGCAGCCGGCGGTCGAGAGAGCGCAGGCGAGCGCGGCGAGGGCGAGCGGCCCCCTCGGCCGGGGACGACGGCGATCGATCAGCATGTCGAGACCAGCAGGATGGGAAGGAGCGCGAACAGGATTCCGATCGCGAAGCCGAGGCTCGTCACGATCCCGCAGAGGGCTAGGAAGCGCGTGCGGCCTTCCCCGATCTCCAGCGTCCGCTGCTGGCCGCCCGCCTGCTCGGTCCCGGTGCGGCGCCACGCGGCGTGCGCGTACCAGAGGGCGGCCAGGGAAATCCCGAGGCCCAGGATGTCGGCCGCGCCGAGGATTGCCCAGGTCGCGCCCGCCGCATCCGTGGCGCAGGACTGGCTCGCGAGGCCGTAATTGACGAGGCTCAGACCGACCCAGGCGAGTGGTGCGCCCGCAAGTCCGAAGGCGACCGGAACGAGGCCGACCCGGTGGCGCTGAGGTGCCGGATGCCCGGCGGCGAGGTCCGGTGCCATCGCGCTAACTCAGGTGTGGCGACAGGGACAGGGTCGCGAAGACCGCGACCTCTGCAGCGACGACGAAGTACCAGTAGGCGGCCCCGATCCGCACCGGCGCCGACCGCGCGGCGCCGAAATAGCCGCGCAGCGTCCAGCCGCTCAGGGCCGCCAGGATTCCGAGTCCGACGACGAGATGCGCGACGTGGACCCCGGTGATGGTCAGGCACAGGGAACGGTAGGCCCCGGCCGTGAGGCTCGCATGGGCGCGCCAATCGAGCCCCTGGATGCCCAGGAAGACGAGGCCCAGGAGGAACGCCGCAGCCAGACCGGCTGCGGCGGGGCGCGGCTGGTCGACGCGAATGGCGCGATCCGCCCACCATACCGCCCCGGCGCTGACGAGGGCGAGGACGAGGTTGGTGAGGGCGTAGCCGAGGCCGGGCGACCCCTGCGGTGGCCATGCGCCCTGCGCGGAGGCGGCCGTGTAGAAGTATCCGAAGATCAGGTAGCCGAAGATCGTCGCCTCGGTCAGGATCAGGAACAGCATCCCGAGCATGCCGGAGGAGCGGACGTCGCTCACCGTGCCGACCGGCAGGGCCCGCTCGGCGGGCTCCAGGGCCCTGTCCGCCGGCGGTGCGAGCGTTGCTGAATCAGCCATGGGCGGGGGCTCCCGTCGCTGCGGCAAGCCGCTGCCCGAGGCCGCGTTCCGGCCAGAGCCAGGCCAAAATGGCGAGGCCGGTGCCGATCATCGCCGCCCCCGCGAGCCACCACGCGTGGAGGAGCAGCGCCACGAACAGCAGGGCCAGGGCGACCGTCAGCCAGAACGGCGCTTGGCTGTCGCCGGGCATCTTCAGGATCACGTCGGGCTCGGCGTCCAGCACCGTCGTCGCGATGGTTTCCCGGCCGTGGTCGAGGAGGAGACCCCGGTCGATCTGCGAGCGGTCGGTGCGCTCGTCGGCATCGAGGCGGTCCTCCCAGAGCGGATGGCGGCTCGCCACGGTGGGGATCACCGCGAAGTTGTAGGGCGGCGGCGGTGACGGGGTCGCCCATTCGAGGGTCGGCGCGTCCCAGGGATTGTCGCCCGCCACCGCTCCACCCCGCAGGCTGATCGCGACGTTGACGAGGAACAGGAGCACGCCGAGCGCGAACAGGAAGGACCCGATCGTGGTGACGAGGTTGAGGTTGGTCCAGCCCATCTCCGGGCCGTAGGTGTAGATGCGCCGGGGCATCCCCATCAGGCCGGTGATGTGCATCGGGAAGAAGCCGAGGTTGAAGCCCACGAACATCGTCCAGACGTTCCACCGGCCGAGGCGCTCGTTCATCATCCGGCCGGTGAATTTCGGGAACCAGTAATAGATTCCGCCGATCACCGGGAAGACGTTGATGCCGACCAGAACGTAGTGGATGTGCGCCACCACGAAGTACGTGTCCGTCAGCTGCCAGTCGACCGGTACCGAGCCGGTCATGAAGCCGGAGACGCCGCCGATCACGAACAGCAGGACGAAGCCCACGAAGAACAGGAACGCCGTGGTGACGACAGGTCGCCCGCCCCAGATCGTGGCGATCCAGGCGAAGACCGCCACCGCGCTCGGCACCGCGATCACGATCGAAGCCGCCGAGAGGAAGGAGAGCGCGAGGTCGGGGATGCCGGTGGCGAACATGTGGTGCACCCACACGCCGAAGCCGAAGATCATGGTGGCGACGGTGCCGAGCGCCACCAGGGTGTAGCCGACCAGCGGCCGGCGGCAGAAGGTGGGCAGGGCGTCCGAGACGATGCCCATGGCCGGCAGCACCAGGGCGTAGACCCATGGGTGGCCGAACATCCAGAACAGGTGCTGCCACAGCAGCGGCGAGCCGCCGTCCCGCGGATCGAAGAACGTCGTGCCGAACTGCCGGTCGAGCCACAGGAGCAGGCAGGCGAGGCTGACCGCCGGCACCGCGAACAGGTTGGCGACCGAGGCGGTCATCGTGCCCCAGACCAGGATCGGCAGGCGGTTGATCGACATGCCCGGCGCGCGGGTGCGCATCAACGTCACGACGAAGTTCACCGAACCGACGGTCGTGGAAATGCCCAGGAAGATCAGGCCCAGCAGATACCAGTCGATGTTGGGGCCGGCATTGTAGACCTTCGACGCGTAGGGGACGTAGTTGAACCAGCCGTCGTCCGGCGCCTGCCCGATGAAGAAGCTCGCGTAGAGGAAGAGCCCCGAGGCCAGGAAGATCCAGTAGGACAAGGCATTGAGCCGGGGGAAGGCCATGTCGCGCGAGCCCAACAGCAGCGGCCAGAGGTAGTTCGAGAAGCCGGAGAGCACGGGGAAGGCGTAGAGGAACATCATCGTCACGCCGTGCATCGTGAAGAGCTGATTGTAGGCCTGCGGCGAGATCAGCGCCCGGTCGGGGCCGGCGAGCTGCAGGCGGATCGCAAGGGCCTCCAGGCCACCCGCGATGAGGAAGGCGAAGGCGGTGACGAGGTAGCGGATGCCGATGATCTTGTGATCGACGGTGGCCACCACCCCGAGGAGGCCGGGCTCGGTCCGCCAGATCCGCTCCAGCCGGTCGAGCACGTCCTGGCCGGGCCGCTCGATCGCCTCGGGGATGCGCGCGGGGGAGGCCGCCGGTGAATGCGCCATGGCGGTCTCCTAATCCAGCGTATCGAGATAAGCCTGGACCCGGGCGAGCTCCGGGCCCGAGATGTCGAGACGAGGCATTTTCGACCCCGGCTTGATGTGCTGCGGATCGGCGATCCAGGCGCCGCGATAACCGGGGTTGTTGGGCACGGTCCCGGCCGCGAGGGTCGTGCGCGACTTCAGATGGGTGAGGTCCGGTCCGAGCCTGCCGCCCACCGGCGTTCCGCGCACGGCGTGGCACAGGCCGCATTTGGCCGCGAAGGTCGTCTGCGCCTCAGCGAGGTCGCCGGTCGGCGGCGGTGTCGGCGCCAGCTGATGCCGATACCACGTCTCGAACGCCTCAGGCTCCTGCGCGATGACGACGAAGCCCATATGCGCGTGCTGCTGCCCGCAATACTCCGTGCATTGCCCGCGATACGTGCCGGGCACCCGCGCCTGAAGCCAGGTCGTGTTGGTCTGGCCGGGGATGACGTCCGTCTTGCCGTGCAGCGCCGGCACCCAGAACGAGTGGATCACGTCCTCGCTCGCGAGCTTGAACGCCACAGGCTCGCCGACGGGAATGTGGATCTCGTTGGCGGTGGTGACGGTGCGCGCGTGATCGGGGCTGAGGTAGCGCACACCCCACCACCATTGCCGGGCGGTGATCTCGATCGTGAGCCTGGGCTTGGTCGCGGGCCGGGCCACGGTGGAGAGCACCACCATCGTCCAGGCCGCCGCGCCGAACAGCACGAGGGTCGAGACGCCGACGCCGACATAGATCCACGGCAGGCCGCCGCCCGAACGAGCCACGGCCAGCGCTCGGGGATTGCCCGAACGGTCGGTTCCCCGGTGGCGGAGGAGAGCCCAGGCCAACAGGGCCGCGATCAGCACCGAGACGAGGCAGGAGATCGCCATCGTGCCGTAGGTCAGCGGCAGGATGCCGTCGGCCCGCGTGCCGAACGCGGTCATGTACCCGAGCGGGGCCACCGCCGCGCAGGCGGGGTCACACAGTAAAGCTACGCCGAGCGTCGCGCCGGCAAGCAGGAAGTCCCGGCCGTCGCGATGCCCTGACCTGCCGTCCTCGCGCAAGCGCTACCTCATGAAGCGATGAACCCGTCCAGGGGGTCCGGCCCCGCACACTCTATCTTGAAGTCTATCGTTCATCTCCCACCGATCTACCGAAACAACATAGATCATAAATCCCGGCGGAATTATTTTCGCAATAAAAACCCTTACTTTGAGAACCCGAATGGAAGATCGCGGTTGGCTCGACAGGGGGCGAGCATCGACTTGGCCCGGTCTGCTGCGACGGAGCGATCATGCGACTGACCGTCACCTCGGTATCTGTTATCGCACTTGTCTGGGGCAGCGTCGCGTTCGCTCAGGATGCGGGCCGGGACAGGAGCCCTGCGACGGGCAAGGGGACCGGAACGGAGGGGCCCTCAGGCAAGACGCCGCCCCCCGGGGACGAACTGGCGAAGAACCCTCAGGTCCTCACGCCGACCGTCAACCCCGTCACGGAAAGCGCCTCGAAGGCGACGCTACCGGCCTTCGCCGCGAAGGCCGACACGGACAACGCCGGTCAATGGCCGAGCCCCGGGCGCAACACGGCGCTCACCCGCTACAGCGACCTCGACGAGATCACCAAAGACAACGTCCAGGGCATGCAGGTGGCCTCGACGTTCTCGGTCGGGACGAACCGCGGCCAGGAGGGCGCACCGATCGTGGTCGGCGACACGCTCTACCTGGTCTCCGCCTTCCCCAACATCCTCTACGCGCTCGACCTGACCAAGCCCGGTTTCCCGATGAAGTGGTCCTATGACCCGAAATCGGAGATCGCCTCGCAGGGGGTCGCGTGCTGCGACACGGTCAACCGCGGGCCGACCTATGCGGGCGGCAAGGTCCTCTACAACACCCTCGACAACGTCACGGTGGCCGTGGACGCCAGGACCGGCAAGGAGGTCTGGCGGCACAAGAACGGCGACATCAACCAGGGCGAGACGATGACGATGGCCCCGCTGGTGGCGGGGGACAAGGTCATCGTCGGCAATTCCGGCGGGGAACTCGGCGTACGCGGCTGGTCGAAGGCCCTGGATCTCGGCTCCGGCAAGGAGATCTGGCGCGCCTACACGACGGGCCCGGATACCGACGTGAAGATCGGGGCGGATTACAAGCCCTTCTACGACCAGGAGAAGGGCAAGGACCTCGGGGTCAAGTCCTGGCCCGCCGACATGTGGCGGCATGGCGGCGGCTCGGTCTGGGGCTGGGTCAGCTACGACCCGGATCTCCGGCTCGTCTATTACGGCACGTCGAATCCCGGGCCGTGGAACCATGAGCAGCGACCGGGCGACAACAAGTTCACTGCCGGGATCTTCGCCCGCGACGTCGATACGGGCAACGCGCGGTGGTATTACCAGTTCAGCCCGCACGACTATTACGACCACGACGGCGTCAACGAGAACGTGCTGCTCGACATCGAGTGGAAGGGCAAGCCGCGCAAGGCCCTCGTCCATCCGGACCGGAACGGCCACGTCTACCTGATGGACCGCACGAACGGCGAAGTCCTCTCGGCCGGCACCTACCACTACACCAACACCAATTTCGGCGTGGACCTGAAGACCGGCAAGCTGAAACACAACACCGAGAAGGCACCGAAGGTCGACACCGTGGTGCGCGACATCTGCCCGAGCCCGCCCGGCGCCAAGGATTGGAGCCCGTCGAGCTATTCGCCCCAGACCGGCTTCCTCTACCTGCCGCACAACAATCTCTGCATGGACGAGCGCCTGTCCGAGGTCGGGTACATCGAGGGCACGCCCTATGTCGGGGCCGACGTGAACATGAAGCCGGGCCCCGGCGGCCACCGCGGCGAGTTCACCGCCTGGAACGTCACCGACGGCTCGGAGGCCTGGACGATCAAGGAGAAGTTCCCGGTCTGGGGCGGGGCGGTGGCGACGGCCGGCGGCCTCGTCTTCTACGGGACCATGGACGGCTGGTTCAAAGCGGTCGACGCGCATACCGGCAAGGAGCTTTGGAAGTTCAAGACCGGCTCCGGGATCATCGGCCAGCCCACCACGTGGAAGGGGCCGGACGGACACCAATACGTCTCGATCATCGACGGTGTCGGCGGCTGGTCCGGGGCACTGGTGTCGGCCGGGCTCGACCCGAAAGAGGGTACCGCGGCGCTCGGTTTCGTGGCGGCCATGCGCGACCTCCCGCAATACACCACGGCCGGAGGCACGCTGTATGTCTTCAAGCTGGCCAAGAACCCGGCCTAGCATGGCCGCGCGTCTCGTTGCGCTGGCGGCTGCGCTGCCCCTGCTGGCGACCGCGACCCTGAAGCCGGCCGCGGCACGCGACCTGCGGGTCTGCGCCGACTCGAACAATCTGCCCTTCTCCGACAAGGCCGGGGGAGGCTTCGAGAACAGGATCGCCCAAATCGTCGCGAAGGACCTCGGCGCCGAACTCACCTATACGTGGTGGGCGCAGCGGCGCGGGTTCCTCCGCAACACGCTCAATGCCGGCCTGTGCGACGTGGTGCCGGGCCTGCCGGTCGGCGTGGAGATGGCTCGACCGACCGCGCCGGTCTACCGGTCCGGCTACGCCTTCGTGCAGAAGGCGGATGCCGTACCCATCACCGCCCTCGACGATCCGCGCCTGAAAGACCTGCGCATCGGCGTGCAGATGGTCGGGGATGACGGCTACAACACGCCCCCGGCCCACGCCCTGTCCCGACGGGGAATCGTGGCGAACGTGCGCGGTTACGATCTCTACGGCGATTACGGCACGCCGCACCCGCCCTCGCGGATCGTCGAGGCGGTCGCGAAGGGCGAGGTCGACGTCGCCGTCGTCTGGGGGCCGTTGGCGGGCTACTTCGCCGCCCGGCAGGATCCGCCGCTTCAGGTCCACCTCGTGCGGCCGCCCTTCGACGGGGCCCGTCTGCCGCTCGCCTTCGACATCGGCTTCGCCGTGCGCCGCGAGGAGGACGGGGGCGCCTTCGCCCAGGAGATCGGCGGAGCGTTGCGGCGGCACCGAGCCGAGATCGACGCCATCCTGGTCGATTATGGCGTGCCGCGCCTCGACACGCCGGAGACCCAGGACGCTCCGAACCCAACGCCCTCACGCCAGGATTCGCAACGATGATGCGCCGCCATGCCCTCCTCGCCGGTCTCGTCGCCCTGGTGTCCGGGCCCATGCTGCACCGTGCGCTCGCCCAGGACCCCGCGGGCAACCAGCAGCCTCAAGTGGTGCTGACGCCCCAGGGCGTCGGTGGCGCCGCGGTCCCGACGACCGGCGCGGAGAAGGCCAAGAAGTATGAGAACGACCCGGCCGCGATCGAGCAGGGTAAGGCCCTCTACGCCGCCTTCAACTGCAACGGCTGCCACGCCGGCGGGGGCGGCGGTTTCGGGCCGGCCCTGTCGGACGACAACTGGATCTACGGCGGCTCCCTGCCGAACATCGTGGACACCCTCTACGAGGGCCGCCCCAAGGGCATGCCCGCGTGGCGCGGCAAGATCCCCGACGAGCAGATGTGGCAGATCGCGGCCTACGTGAAGTCGCTGAGCAAGCCCGGCGGCATCGCCCCGCCGCTCTGACCGTTCGCCCGGTTCCCGAGGCCCGAAGGAGATTGCCCATGCTCACGCTCGACGACGCCAAGCGGATCATCGCCGCCGCCGAGACGGCCGCCAGCGATCAGGTTCAGCAGCCGATGAACATCGCCGTGGTCGATGCGGGCGGCCACCTCCTGGCCTTCGCCCGGCAGCCCGGGGCATGGCTCGGCAGCATCGACATCGCCATCAACAAGGCGTTCACCGCCCGCGCTTTCGATATCTCGACCAAAGCGCTGGCGGAGCTGTCGCAGCCCGACGAACAGTTCTTCGGCATCCATACGAGCAACCACGCCCGGGTCGTCATTTTCGCCGGTGGCATCCCGCTCAAGCGCGACGGGACGGTGATCGGCGCCGTCGGTGTCAGCGGCGGGTTCTCGAAGCAGGACCAAGCCGTGGCCGAAGCGGGCGTCGCTGCCCTCTAGAGCCGTTCCCAATCCTCGATTCGACGCGCTCGCCTGCGCCGGACTGGTATCCGCCTCGGCGGCGCGTGCTCCAGCCGATCGTTTTCCAAGAGATGAGGCGCACGATGCCGGCGCAGATCCCCTATTGTGGCAGCCCGCCCGATCCGGGCACGCTGATGGCGCACTGGAACCTCGACCCGGTCCTGATCGCGGTCCTCCTGGTGATCGCGGGGTTGTACGGAGTGGGCAGCACCCGTGCCCGGCTGAGCCGCGGGGAGCGCGCTTCGTTCCTCGCCGGCTGGGGTATCACCGGCCTGGCCCTGGTGTCGCCGCTCTGCGCCCTCTCCGTGGCGCTCTTCTCCGCCCGGGTCGGCCAGCACATGGTGATCTCCCTCATCGGTGCGCCCCTCGTCATCCTGGGACGCCCGGTCCTGGCGTTCGGAGCGCTGATCGGCCGGCAGGCGGCGGGCACGCGACGCCCAGGCCCCGTCGTCGCGGGGCTGGTCTTCGCGATGGTGCTATGGTTGTGGCACAGCCCCGCCCCGTACGCGGCCACCTTCGCGAGCGACCGTGTCTACTGGCTGATGCACATCACCCTGTTCGGCAGCGCCCTGATGGTGTGGCAGGCCGTGCTGGCCGACGGGCGGGACGCGCTGATCGCCCTGGGCGTCGGCATCGGCACGTCGATCCAGATGGGCTTTCTGGGAGCGATCCTGACCTTCGCGGGCCGGCCGCTCTTCGCCGACCACCTGCTGACGGCCCCGATCTGGGGCTACACGCCACTGGAGGATCAGCAACTCGGCGGCGTCCTGATGTGGGTGCCGGGCTGCTCCATCTTCGTCATGGCCGCCTGCCTGTCGCTGGGACAGCTGATGCGGTCGGCCGGACCGGCGCGGAACGTCCCGGCGGCCTGAACCGGATCGTCCGTAACACCTTGATCTTACGGCTTGGGCGAGAGGCCAAGGTCGGCGCCACCCCGCAGCCGGAATGATCTCTTTTGACATCGACCACATCAACAAAGACGCCTGAAATATCTTTGCTGTCCGTCTTTGTTGATCGGAACACCGCCGCAGGTCTTGCTTTGATCGGTTGTAGATCTTGCTGATCCGCCGCGTTTGGCGATCACGAGCCCCGTTGCCGTCATTTGGGAGAATGCCATGCCGATCAGTGACGTGATGACCGCGGACGTATCCGTCGTACGATCAGACCAGAGCATCCGGGACGCCGCGCGCTTGATGGCGGATCTGGACGCGGGTGTCGTTCCCGTCGGCGAGAACGACCGGCTGGTCGGCATGCTGACGGACCGCGATATCACGGTGCGTGCGGTCGCCGCGGGCAAGGGGCCGGATACGCCCATACGCGAGGCGATGACCACCGAGGTCCGGTACTGCTACGCCGACGAGGATTGTGCTGCGGGCGCGCAGACCATGGGCGAACTCCAGATCCGACGCCTGCCGGTGCTGGACCGGGACAAGCGGCTCGTCGGCATCGTGTCGCTCGGCGATCTCTCGACGCTCTACAGCAGCGGCTCGGCCGGGAGCGCCCTCGGCTACGTGTCGGAGCAGTCAGGGTCGTGACCGTGGGCCTGATCTTGCGCCGTCATGACCGATACCACGACGATTCACATGGCGGATAGGAAGCAACGCGAGCACACGCCCCGCAGCCGGGACGAAGCACGGTCTCCGCTGGATGAAGAGCCACCGCTGTTCTGCAGCCACGAGGATCGCTGGCTCGACCGGATCATCGTGGGGTTCCTGGCGCTGATGCTCATCCTGGCTGCGATCGGGCTGATCACCACCCTGGTCGACCTGCGCGCCTTGCTCCGCTGAAAGCGCAGCCAAACCGGGAGTTGTCGCGATGGACAGACGCACCCATCACATGACCGATCCCTCGCCCCAGCGGCTCTCACGCGAGGAAGCCTGCGCGATCGATAAAAAACCGCCTCCGATGCAGGCCGGGACAAGCCGAGAGGCGGTCGTCCCGGCCCCGTCGACCGAACGACTGCCCGACCCGTCGTGGTCCGAGCGACGTTCCACGGCGACCGCAGGGTCGGCGGGTACGGCCCCCGCTGGCACCGCTGGAGCAGCGATCGCCCCATCGGATTCCACCCACCCTGAGGCGGCCGGCACGGCGGTTGGCATCACCGCCGATGATCCGACCCTGACCTGAACGACGCCGCCCGGAGCGACGGCCGGGCGGCCTCAGGCCTTCGGGTGCGGTGCATTCCACCTGCGAAAAGGGGCACCCGGATCGAATCCGAGTGCCCCGACAAACGCCAGCGTCAGGTGGTGGAAGGCTCAGTAGCCGTAGCCGTAAGCCGGGTAACCGTAGCCGCCGCCGTAGCCGTAAGCGGGGGCGTAGCCGTAGGCCGGCGCGTAGCCGTAGCCACCGCCGTAATAACCGACCGGGCGTCCGTAGCCGTAGCCACCGTAGCCGCCGTAGCTGTTGGCCACGATCGCGCCCGCGGCCAGGCCGGCGATGCCGAGGCCGATGGCTGCGCCCGGGCCGATGCCGCGACGGTAGCCGTAGCCGCGGCCGTAACCGCCGTAGCCACGATAGCCGCCGTAACCGCCGCGGAACCCGACGCCCCGGTATCCGTAGCCGCCATGACCGTAGCCGCCGCCATAACCCCAGCCGCGTGCCTCGGCAGGTGCCGACGCCAGCAGGCCTAGTCCGAGCAGTGCCGTCGAAGCGAGTGCAAGCTTGCGCATCCGGGTTGTCCTGTTCTGGTGAATATGGCGTTTCAACAATTTGGCCGCCGGCCCGTTCCAAAATGAAGCTGGTTCAGCCTGTCACGGTACAGACGGATGGGCATACTGGTGAGAGCGTCGAAAGCGGCGGACCGGACCCTGGCGGCGCACCGCGTTCCGGATCCGGCACCCACACTGCTACGCCTGCCGGCGATCCGGCGCCGTGCGCGTCCGCACGGGTCTTCGCAGCGCGCCAGACTGGCGAACACGCTGTCTTGATGCGTCATTCCGGAAGGCCGCCCTGCGATCGATCAATCCAGTCCCCGTCGGATTGATGAACGATCCGACCGGAACCGGTTCAGGCCGCCGGCCACATCCTCTGGTCATCCGGTCCGGCAGATGCGGGCCGACGGGTTCAGGAGATCGGGTCATGGTGCGTTCCAGGATGCTCGGTATCGCCGCGATCGTCGCGGCAGGACTTGCCACCGGCACGGCGGCGCAGGCGGCCCCGTTCGGGTACGCCCCGCCCGACAGCGCCGGGCTGATCGAGCACGTGGCCGGCGGCTGCGGTCCGGGCTTCCATCCGAACCCGTGGGGTCATTGCCGTCCCAACGATCGCGGATGGGGCTATGGCGGCCCCCGGGGCCCCTATGGCGGCCGTCCGGGATATGGGTACGGCCACGGGGGTGGTTACGAGCGTGGCCCCGGGGGCTACGACGGCCCGCGCCGGTTCTACGGCGGCTGGTAATCCGTACGGATCGGGGCTCGTCCCGCCCCGTACCCAGCGTCTGAACCGTCCGGGCTCCCGGGCGGTTCTCCCGGCGGAGGTTGCCATGTCCGATGTGTCCCAAGAGCCGAAGCGCGTGAACGTCGAGGACCCGAGTTCGGCTGCGTACTGGGCGCGGCGCCTTCAGGTGCCCGTCGAGACTGTGACGGCCGCCGTGCGGGCGGTCGGCGACGATCCGGCCACCGTCGCGGCCCATCTCGGCCGGCCGTGGCCGTACGACGGCAGCGGTATCGTGTAGGACGTAAGGCCCGCCCTCGGCGGCGACACGGATCGATGGAGCCTTGCGCGCAATTGCAACCACAGGGTGCAATTATTTGAGATCATCGACGCAAAAGTAGTATTCGGCGCCTTAAGGTCAAGCTGATACGCAGTCTTTGCAGCTGTGTGCGCCGCAATAACTGGGACATGCTCTGGCAGGGATTCCGTGCAGAGCATGACTTTATGATCGATGAGTTCTCGGACGACCAAGCCGGCAGCCCGGAGCCGGGCTCCGAGATGGCGCAGGAAGCCAACGGGGTCGCGTTTCTACTCGCCAGCGCGGCCTACCTGGCCCTGGCGGATGCCTACCTGCGCCGGGAGGGCCCGCAAGCCCTGACGGTCATGGAGGAGATCGAGGACCGGATCGAGGAGGCGCTCCAGAGCTTCGTCACGGAAACGTCCTACGACGAGGCGCGCCCCGACATCCTCGCCCACGCCACCGCGAAGATCCGTGCCTTGCTCGAGGCCGGGCGCTCGATGTCGCCGGGTCCGGGCTCGCTCCAGTAAGGCGCAGGCCCAGGGACCCGTCGGCGTCGTGGAGCGAGGGACGCGGCTCCCTACGGGCGGGCCGCGGGCGCCTGCGGCGACGCCTTCGGATCGCTCGGAGACTGCGGGTTCGAAGACTGCGGGTTGGGAGTCTGGGGCGGCGGCGGGGTCTGCTGCTGCGGAGCCGGGCCCGGCGCGGTCTGGTCGGTCTGCAGCGTCTGGTTGGCCTTGGTCTGGATCTGATCGGCGGTCTGCTGGCTGATGACCCCGTAGGACACGGCCGCCGCGAGCGCGACGGCGACCACGGCCCCGATGATCGTCTTGGTGAGCTTGGGCGGCATGCGGACCTCCTCGTCAGCGCCGGCGGCGTGTCAGGCGGCTTCCCTGCGGGTGACCACCAGGGCCCAGATCGTCGCCGGGATCCAGCCGATGATCGTGATGTGGAGGATGATGCAGAGGATGCCCTGCAGAACCTTCCCGCGCAGGAACATGGCGAGCCATGGCGCGAGGAAGCAGATGATGATCATGATCATGGATTGAACGGCTCCTTGCAGCGGAGACATAGGCAGCCTGGCCGTTTCAGGTAGGGCCGATCCCGCCGCGGTTTTCCTACCACGCGTTCACGAGGTGCCCCCCGGCCAGCACGAGCACGGCGAGGGTCACGAGCGAGACGAGGACCTTCCGGACAGCGCCGGCCGCGCGAAAGGAACGGCGTCGGCCATCCGGCGTCTTGAGGACCCGGATCTTCGGATCCGAGAGATGCTGCGTCAGGCTCTCGGGCAAAGCCCGCTTCGATACGCCAGACCTGGACCGACCCCTGCGCATGCGCACACCTGCTAAAAACCGCTCCCCCTTCGTCACCGCTCCCGCGCGGCCGGCCCATCGCGCCGGACAGCGGAATTGGAACGGTGCGCTCCCATTCGAATGCGGCCCGTCGTCCCGCCGAACGCCGGAGACCGCCCTTCGGGACGATGCCCTATCCGACGGTCACGGCACCATCGATCGGGTTCACCGCGACGACGCGCGGCCCGCGGATCTCGGGGTCCCGCTGCTCCCATGCGGACAGGGCCGCGTTGGCGGCCTCGACGAGCGCTCCGGGCGAACCGGTCCCGACCTCGGGGCGGATCGCCTCGACGAGCCGCGCCAGGATCGTCTGCTCTTCGAGCGGGTGGGCCGGCATCGTCGCCTGCCGGCAGAACGCGGCGTAGACGTTCTCGGCAATCCTCCGGGCGACGCGGTCGGCGTCCGGTGTGTCGTCAGCCATCTGTCCGTCTCCCGATCGCCTGCAGCGTGCGGACCTCCGAAGCGGAGACCGGCTGGGCGCCAGCGCGCGTGACATCAAAGCCCGAGCGGCGAACTGGGTTGCACTGCGATCGGCACCGCTCCCGCCGCGCGGCAGCCGCTCAGTCGTCGTCGGTATCGGCCGGCGAGCCAGGCGGCAGGGGGCCGTCATCGATGACGCCGCGGTCGCCGTAATTGTCGGGCACGCCGTCGAAGCCGACGACGCCGTCGGGATTGTCCGGCGTCACGTTCGGGTCGACCGGCCGGATGCCGTCGCGGTCGAGGCGCCTGTCGAGCCGGTCCATCCGCCTGAGGTCGCGCTGGACCGGGACGTCCTGCATGCTCTGCGCCAGCGCCTCCGGTGCTGCCGTGAGGGCCATGACGGCACCGAGAGCCAGAAGCCTCATGTCGGATCGCCCTTCGCGTTCAAGTCCACGCCCGCGGATGGTTGCCGGCAGCGTCGGCATATTCGTGCGTACAGTGGCGGTGATTGCTCGGGGGATCAACGACAAGTGGCGGGCTGTCCCGCCTCCTGTTCGGCTTGCGGCCGCCCGGGCGAGTCGCGCGTGGGCCCGCCCGATGCCGCGACCGTCAATCGACCCCGCATCCTTCCGCACGCTCCCGCCTGCGGCGTTCCGCGTTCTGCTGCGCCTGCTCCTGCCAGCTGTCCTCGGGCGGGATCACGGCGACCCTGTCGGACTCGACGGCCAGGGCGTCCAGGTCCCGCATCCCGGT
Organism: Methylobacterium sp. AC315; assembly: GCF_979253755.1. NCBI lineage: Bacteria > Pseudomonadati > Pseudomonadota > Alphaproteobacteria > Hyphomicrobiales > Methylobacteriaceae > Methylobacterium > Methylobacterium sp. AC315. Next base: position 61,053 of record NZ_CEEDEA010000016.1, on the reverse strand, counting down.
GGGCAGAGAGCCGGTCGTCTGCGGGTCGTCGCAGCCCGGCCCGGACCGGTCGCCCCGGGCGAGGGCCGGGCCCGCGCATACGATCATCAAGGCCAGGAACGCGAAGCGGTTTTTCATGCGGGATGCCAAAGGAAGCCGTCGAACGATCCGTCGGCGGCGGGCGGAGAGCCGGGCCGGCGTCGGATCGTGGGTACAGAAGAGGGGTATGGGGAAACGCTTAACGAAAAAGAGCCCGCCGCGGCTTGTGCCGAGCGGGCCCGAAGGGGTCGTCTTGGGAGGAGCCGTCACCTACCGCGCGTCCGACGGCCGGGCCACCGGTCATGAGGCATGGCCGACGCGCGCTGGCGGCATGTAACCGCCACGCTGGCAGGCTTGAGAACCGTCCCCAAGAGCAATCTTCGGGGCCTTTCGCGCTTATCGACGGCGATTCTCCGTGCCGGATGGGTGGGCCGGGCGCGAAGATCCGGCAGGCCCGCATCGGAGTTCGAGCCGGGACTGTCTGGTCATGCCGCGCAAGAGACGACGCGATGACCCGGAACAACCCTCCCAAGGGGTGAATTCTTATCCCGAAATGCAACTTCTGATTAGTATTGGCCGCGCTATCGTGCGCCCGTATTGCCGCGTGGCGAGGCTCCCATGTACCGCGCTTTGGCCTGCCTGACCGACGAGCACACCCCTTGGGTGGTTCCCCTGGCAGCCTGTGTCTGCTGGATCTCGTGCTACGTCGCCCTGCTGCTCGAGCAGCGCGTGCGCAAGGGTGGCGCCTGGGCGCCGAGCTGGCTTCTGGCCGCCAGCTTCTCGGCCGGCGCCGGCATCTGGAGCACCCACTTCATCGGGATGCTCGGCTACGATCCCGGTGTCGTCGTCGGCTACGAGGTCGCCACCACGCTGCTGTCCCTGATCGTCGCCATCGCGGCCGCCCTCGTCGCCTTCACGCTCCTGCGCGCCGCGCATCAGGGCTCGCCCTGGGCGGGGGCCGTCGCCGGCGTGGTCCTGGGCGGCGGCATCGCCTGCATGCACTTCCTGGGCATCGCCGGCGTGGTGCTGCCCGGACATTTCGATTGGGATCGGACCCTGGCCGTCGTGGCGGCGACGATCGGCTGCGGCCTCTCAGGCGCTGCCCTGATGGTCCACGGACGCGGCGGCGACGCCAGGACCCGGGTGGCCGCCGCCACGATCCTGACGGCGGCCATCGCCGGGCTGCACTTCCTGGCCATGGCGGCGGCGCGCGTGGTCCCGGACCCGGCGCAGGAGACCCTGGATCTCGGCCTCGCCCGCGGCGCGGTGGCGGGCGGCATCGCGGTGATGATGGCGGTGATCCTGGCCTTCGCGGCGCTGGCGCTGATGCTGGACCACCTGCGCACCATCAACGCGGCGCTGGCCCGCCAGGGCCTCGCCCTGCGCGAGAAGACCCTGCTGCTCGACATGACCCTGGACAGCATGGACCAGGGGCTGATCCGGGTGGACGGGCGCGGCACGGTTCAGGTGTGCAACGAGCGGGCCTTGGCGCTCCTGGACCTGCCGCGCGCGATGATGCTGGGAGCCCCGAGCTACAAGGCCGTCCTGCGCCATCAGCTGCGCCACCGCGAGCACAACCGCACCGATCGGTCGTACCGGGACTGGATCGAGCGCGGCGGCCCGGAGCAGGCGCATGTCCACGAGCGCGTGCGCCCGAACGGCCTGGTGCTGGAGATCCGGACCGTGCCGGTGCCGGACGGTGGCTTCGTGCGGACCTTTACGGACATCACCCAGCGCAAGGCCGCGGAGGCCGAGGTGGCGCGGCTGGCGCGCCACGACATCCTGACGGGCCTGCCGAACCGCGGCCTGTTCCGGGAGCATCTCGACGGGCGCCTCGCAGAGATCGCCGTCCGGGGCGGCACCGCTTCGGTCCTGTACCTCGACCTCGACGGCTTCAAGGGCGTGAACGACACGCTCGGCCACCAGGCCGGCGACGACCTGCTGCGCAGCGTGGCGGACCGGTTGCGGTCGTCGGTGGGGGATGGCGTCGTGGCCCGCCTGGGCGGCGACGAGTTCGCCGTCCTGCTCACCGGCGGTCCCGAGGAGGCCGTCGCGGTCGCCGAGCGCCTGACCGGCCTGTTCGCGGCACCGCTCCAGGTGGGCGGGCAGCGGATCGGCGTCGGCCTGAGCGTCGGCATCGCCCTGGCGCCGGAGCACGGGGTGAGCGCGGAATGCCTGTACCGGCGGGCCGACCTCGCACTCTATCGGGCCAAGGCGGAGGGCCGGGGCACCTTCAGGGTGTTCGGGGCCGACATGGACGAGGAGGCGGAGGAGCGCCGGGTGCTGGAGAGCGACCTGAGGCAGGCGCTAGCGGACAACGCGCTGAGCCTGCACTACCAGCCCCAGGTGGACGGCGCCTCCGGCGCGCTGGTGGGGTTCGAGGCGCTGGTGCGCTGGACCCATCCCGTGCGCGGCCAGATTCCACCCGGCGTGTTCGTCCCCCTGGCCGAAGAGACCGGGCTGATCATCGCGCTCGGCGACTGGGTGCTGCGCGAGGCGTGCCGCGAGGCCGCGACCTGGGCGCCGTCGCTCAAGGTCGCGGTGAACCTGTCGCCGCGGCAGTTCCAGAAGCCGGACCTGCCCGAGACGGTGCTGGCCGTGCTGGCCCAGACCGGCCTGTCGCCGGACCGGCTGGAATTGGAGGTCACCGAGAGCGTCATCATCAACGACATGGCCCGGGCGATCAACATCCTGCGGCGCCTGAAGAGCTTCGGCGTCCGGATCAGCATGGACGATTTCGGCACCGGCTACGCGTCGCTGGCGACCCTGCAGGCCTTCCCGTTCGATAAGATGAAGATCGACCGCTCGTTCGTGGCGCAGCTCGGCGTCGATCCGCAGGCGGCCGTGATCGTGCGGGCCGTGCTGAGCCTGGGCCGGAGCCTCCGGATGGGGGTCGTCGCCGAGGGCGTCGAGACGCCCGCGCAGAGGCGGTTCCTGGCCGACGAGGCGTGTGGGGAGATGCAGGGCTACCTGTTCGGGAAGCCGCGCCCGATCGGCGACTACGCGGACCGGCTCAGCCATCCCGACCAGACCGACGCGGCGCTGCCGCGCCTGGTCCAGCTCATCAGGGCATCGGCCTGAACCGCGGAAGCCGCGGGCCCGGGGATCCGGGTCCCGCGCAGGCTCCAGGGGCCGTGCCGGGCGCCAGACGAACACATCTCGGGGCGTCGGGGCCGGCCGGCTCAGCCGTGGGGCGTGCGCCGCCGGGCCGAGGACCGCGCCTCCACCCGCCGGGACGCGGTCGCCGCACGCATCCGCGCGGCCCGTGCACGCTCGAGGTCGGCGACGCCGACCGGCCGCGGCGGGCCCTCGCGGGTGAACGGCATCCGGCTGCGGATGTCGCCGTAATAGTCCGAGCCGCTCATGCCGAAGCCGCCAGCCGCCACCGGACCGTCCAGGAGCGGTTCCCCGGCCGAGGCGGCCGTGGCGCAGCAGACGAGGAGGGCGGCGGCGAAGATCGTGCGCATGCGGGAATCCTGGCAGCGGAGGTGCGGCCGTTTTGCGGCCACGGACGCAGCGTCGGCGCAAGCGCCGGGGTTCCGGCCGCTCGGCCCCGCCCCGATCTGCTCACGGGGCGGGGGAGCGTCCGATCTCACCAGCGGTCGAGCCCATACGCAACGCGGCTCGCGACTGGGTATGCCGGAGCGCGGTTAGCGGATCCTGCGGGCCGGTCGGCCGAGCGTTCCCACCGCGGGACTCGTCCGCTCGCGGCTGCCCGCGGACGCGGCCGCGAAGGGTGCGGAAACCCGCACGCGTCGCGGCTCGTTGCCGATCGGACAGGACGGACGCGGCCCTCGCGTCGGTGTATCGATCACGCGCTGGAAGACCGCTCGGCAGGATGTGGGGTTGCCCGATGAGACGCGCGACGGTGATGGGGCTCGTGATCGCGCTCGCGGGCTTCGCCTCGGACCCCGCCGCCGCCCAGCATCGCGGGGCCGACCGGCCGCATCGGCGCGGCACGATCGAGCGGCTGCGCTTCGGCGTCCCCCCGCCGCCGGCTACGACGCTGCGCCCGGCCGACGACGGCATCATCCATTGGAACACCCCCAACAAGGACGGCAATCTCGGCGGTCCCGGAACGGGTGGCGGCGGCGGTGGCGGCGGTTGAGGCATCGCCTCGGAAGATGGCCGCCGGCTTTCTGAACACGACGATGCGCGAACGCGGATCGTTCAGCCGCCGCCGTTGTCGCCGCTCCCGCCCCCGCCGGTCTGGGGAACACCGCGCTCGGGCTGGCTGGCGTTGCCGCCCGCGGCCGTGTCGGTCGTGATCGTCGCCGCGCCCGTGCCGGTGGGCGCGATGACGGCCGTCGTGCCGGGGCCGCCGTTCTTGGCGCCGTCCGGGACGACGACCGTTCCCGGCGGCGTGCCGGGGGCCACCTGCCGTGGCGGTCCAGGCTGCTTGATCGGCGCCGGACCGGTATGGGTCTGGGCAAGGGCCGGCGCGGCTGCAGTGAGGGCAAGAACAGTAAAGACGGCCTGACGCATCATGGGCTCCTCGACATCCTGGTTGCAGGGTGCGCGTTGCACACGGTCTTCGAGCCAAAACGTACCGCGGGAGCCGGAGTTTCCTTCCGGCAGCCCACGGGATCGAACCGGGCGCTCCAGGACGGCAGGGGCGTCGGAGGGATGCCCGAGCCGAAGCGCCGGTCGAGAAGCCCGCCGCGACGGGGCCGGAGGCTGAAGCGTCATTCCGAAAGGTGGCCGCCGGCCTTCGGAAGACACGCGGAAGGAACGATGCGGATCACGGAGCGCGTGCATCGCTCCGGTGCCGGTATCCGGCATGACGCGCCAGCCTGCTCGCCGGCGACGTGTAGGCCGGTTCGGCGCAAGCGAGCGCGTTATTTCGAGGCCTGAGCGATGACCCCGATCGCACCGTGATCGGGACCAGATCTAGCGTCCGCTCGGGGCGGCGTAGCTGCCGGTCGTGCCGTTGCCGCCGCTGCTGCCGGCCGGCGCGCCCCGCGTGGTGTTCCGCACGAAGCTCGCACCCGGATATTTCCGCTGCGTCCGCGCCATGCTGCCCCGGCGCATGTGGTGGCGCCGCATCCGGACCTGGGTGAGCAGGGCGGACGGCGTGGCCAATCCGGCGCCGGGACCGGCAGGGACGGCCGCAGCAGGCAGGCACAGGATGACGAGGCCGACACCGGCCAGCGCTGCGAGAGAGGGGATGCGCATCGGGATTCCTCCTGCCGCGGCACGAACGGATCGCCCCGGCGGATGGAGAAGTCCGTGAGCCGCCCTCCGGTTCACGGACCCATGCGACGCGGAAGGGTCGCCGTCGGACGGCGAGCGGTCGGCCCGGACCCTGAGGCGCCCTCTCACGTTATGCTGTCGGCTCGGCAGGCAGCGCGGCACGGATGATCGGGCGGTCCAAGACGACACTCATCGCCCTGAGCGTCATCGCGTGCGCCGCGATCGTTGCCGTGCTGGTCCACCTGCTGCTCGGCCTGCTCGCCCTCGACATCGCGGTCGCGAAGACCAGCACGGAGGATCGAGAGGCGGCCCAGGCGCTGACTCAGCTCTTCGAGACCCGGCATCCGCGGGTCCGCATCCGGACGATCTTCGAGCCGGACCGCCTCGGGGCAGCGGAGGCCCTGGACCGGGGCAAGACCCAGCTCGCCCTGGTGCGCAGCGATGCCGCCCCGAAGGACGGACAGACCCTGGTCATCCTGCGCCGAGACGCCGTGGTGTTCGTCGCGCCCGGCGGCAGCGCCGTCGACAGCGTGGCCAAGCTGCGCGGCAGCACGGTCGGGCTCCTCGACGGGCGAAAGCTCGATCCGCGGCTGCTCGACCTGATCCTGACCCATTTCGGCGTGCCGCTGGGCAGCGTGCATCGCAGGATCCTGAGCCTGGACCAGCTGGCCGAGGCCGCCCGCACCCGGCAGATCGGTTCGATGTTCGTCGTGGCCCCGGTCGGCAGCGCGCTGTGGCTGCCGCTGTTCACGGCGCTGCGCAAAGGCTCCGGGGCGGTGAAGCTGTTCGAGGTCGACGAGGCGGCGGCGATCGCCAAGGAGCATCCCGTACTCGACACGATCGACGTGCCGAAGGGCGCCTTCCTGGGCTCCCTGCCGGCGCCGGGCGACGACATCACCACCCTGTCGGTCAGCCACCGGCTCGTCGCCAGGGGCGCGATGCCCGACTGGCTCGCCGGCGAGATCACCCGCGAGGTCCTGACCGGCAAGCCGCGGCTCGTGGCGCTCGACGACGACCTGGCCGGCATCGAGGCGCCCGACACCGACGACAAGGTCCAGGCGCTCCCCATCCATCCGGGTGCCGCTTCCTACCTGACCGGAAACCAGCCGAGCCTGGCGGATCAGGCCCAGAACGGGGCCTACTGGCTCGGGCTGATGATCAGCGCGGCGGCCTCGCTGAGCGCGGCGGGCATCGGCCTGTATCGCCGCTTCCGGCCGCGGCGGCCGCCGACCCGGGTCATGCGCCTCCTGGAGATCTGGCTGTCCGTGTCGGGCGCCGAGCCCGCCGAACTCGAACGGCTGGAGCGGGAGGCCGACGCGCTCGCCGCCGAGGCGATCCGGTCGGAGGCGCACGGGCGGACGGAGAGCGTCGAGATGCGCCTCGTCGCCCTGCTGGTCACGCATGTCCGCGAGGCCGTCCAGAGGCGCAGGCGCGCGGCGCGAGAGACGCCCCAGCCTTGAACGGCCCGGTTTCGACGCCGGCTCGGCCGCCGGTCCCGGGTTGGCGACGCGCGAACCCGATCGGCCCAGATCGGCACCGCCGCCACAACCGTGAAGCGCAGAAGGCAGTACTTCGACTGTGCTATGGAGCCGCGGCACTTGAGGTCATCCCAAAAGCCTATGCTGCACGAACAGGATTGTTGATCTCCGCGCTCGACAACGCGCGGTTCAGTCCCGTATGATGCTTGAACGTTGCCGGCACATTTTGCGCCGCCGGGCACGTTAGTCTCAGGAATTCCGCACACATGAAGCGCCGGAGCGCGCGGCCGTTCACGGTCGAAGTCAAGCATACCCGCACCTCCCGCGTCGCGCTGGTCGATACGACGACGCGGCACCGCGACAATCCCGACCAGTGGTGGGACATTCCGCCGGACACCGCCGACAAGCCGGCCGAGGCCGCATTCGCGCCCGCCGTTCCTGTCGAGCCGGTGCCGGCCGAGACCCCGGCCCGCCGGGTGCTGCCGAGCCTCGTGCCGATGTTCGCGACGGCGAGCGAGCCCGAGGCCGACGCGGCGGACGAAGCCCCATCGGTCGAGCGCCTGCCACGGGTGCGCCGTGCCAAGGCCGTTTCGAAGCCGGCTTCGAAGGTGCCGTCCAAGCGGGCGCAGACGCCGGTCGTCGCGGTGGCGCGCCCTGTTCTCGCCCCGCCGCCGGTCGCTGTCGTGAGCCAGCCGGCCGCGATGCCGACGCGCCCGATCCGGCTTTCCCGGCAGGGCGACACCCTCAAGGCCGGCGAGCGCTGGAAGCGACGGTTGCCGCGCAATCTCTGGTGATGGGATCCGGGGCCGCCCCGCGGTAACGCCGCGGAGCCCCGAAAGCCCCGCGGCGTCTCTCCCCCGGTTACGACCCTCTTGCAGACGGTATCGGGCGGCGCGCAGCCGTCCGGACGTCCTCAGATGCCGACGCTGGCTGCGCCGGCCTCCGCAGCCTGGCTGACGGTCGCACCGTTCCGAAGCGCCATCGCGATCGCGGTCGAGGCCGTGTCGACGGCCTCCGCACGGTCCTCGCCGTAATCGTACATGCTGTTGGCCTGCGACCCCAGCCGGGCGTGAAAATTATCGGGAAAGTTCTTGTCCATCCGCTGTTTCAGCAGGTTGGTCGCTGCATGATAATCACTTTCGAACCCGGATGACTGATAAGCCGGGGCCGCATCGTAGGTCCCGCCCTCCTTGTCGGCAGCAGCTTTGCGGTTCTTGTGGTCGATCGTCTGCGAGAACAGGAAGCCGATAACCTTGGCCATAAGCCATCTGAAGGCGTTCATGTCGGTCCTCGGCGAGAGCAGCGGCGGAATCTCTTCAGGTCTGTACCACGCATTGTCCCGGCGCCGCGGCTTTCTTGGCCGCGATGACCTTTTGCCCGGCCACGAACCGCTCCGGGCGGCCCGTCACCATCGCTCCTCGGCGATGAGCGCCCCGCTCCCATCGAAGATGCCCCGCCAGCCCTTGTCGAGCAGGCGAACCGTCACGCGGGTCTGATCCGCCTCCGCGCCCGAACCGGGCTTGATGCGGGCCTCGACCTGGCCGAGGCGTTCCTGCTGCTTGAGCACGGCCATGGTGACGCCCAGACGCGACGCGAGTTCGCGGGGATCGACGATCCAATCGCCTTTGTGACCGAGATCGAGCCGCACGGAGCGTATCCTTCATCCCCACGGAAAGCGGGACAGAGCCGGCTGCCAACGACGCCGCCGTCGGACTTTAGGTCGCGGACTCATAAAGTTCGCAGCCAGACCCGGATGGCGGCGAGTTTGACGCTGGCAAGAAAGTTGTCGGGATCCTTGTCGTAGCGGGTGGCGACGGCGCGGAAGTGCTTGATCTTGCTGAAGAAGCGTTCGACCAGGTTGCGGTACTTGTACAGGAACGGGCTGAAGGCCAAGACCTGCTTGCGGTTGGGCATCGGCTTCACGTTCGCCCAAGCACCCTGCTCGGACATCCGGGCTCGCAGCGCATCGCTGTCGTAGGCCCGGTCACCCAGCAGGACCTGGCCTTCACCCAGCCCGCCCAGCATGTCGGTCGCCGAGCGCCCGTCATGCGCCTGACCGGGCGTGATCTTCAGCGCCACGGGAGGGCCCTCGGCATCCACCAGCGCGTGGATCTTGCTGGTCAGGCCGCCCCGTGAGCGACCCATGCCACCGGATCCGCCGTCTTTTTTTTGGCGCAGGCTGCATGCTGGTGCACCCGCACGCTGGTGGCGTCGATCATCTGCAGATCGCCCTCGTAAGCCTTCGACACTGCAGCCAGAAGTCGGTCCCAGATGCCGCGCTTGCGCCAGCGCCGGAAGCGGTTGCCGCAGGTCGTGTAGGGCCCGTAACGCGCCGGGATGTCGGCCCACGGCGCACCCGTGCGCAGCCGCCAGAAGATCCCGTTCAGCACCCGTCGGTCGTCCACCCGATCCTTGCCGCGTACGTCCGTCGGCAGAACCGGCTCGATCACCGCCCACTCTGCATCCGTCAGGTCAAACCGCGCCATCCTCGGTCCTCCATTCGGAGAACCAACGACGCCCCGACCAAACCGTGCCACCCGTTATGGGTTCACGACCTAGCGCAGCCGGAGCATCATCCCGAAGGGGGCGCCGGGTTTTCGGGACGACGACGGTGCGGCTCAGGAGGCGCGGGCCGTATTGCGGCGCTTGCGCGGTATCCTGTGATGGGGCCGGGCCGGGTGGCGCCGGACCTGGACCCGGGGCGGCGGCGCTGCCTGCGGCACGACCACCGGGACGCCGTCATGCTCCGCGATGACTTCGCGCGCACGCGCGACGCTCATGTCGCAGGCGCTGGTCATGCCCTGGAGAGCGCCGAGCGCGCGATTGTATTCGGGAAGGTTGCTGCAACCGGGAACGCCCCAGGCCCGGGCCGGGGCGGGCGCCGCCAGGAGGACAGTCGTCACCAGCGCCAGGACGACGACGCAGGGGGCGAGCGGCGGGCGGAGGGCCAGGACGATCCCGTCCCGAAGGGTCTGCACGCGCATCGAAATCTCCCGACCGGCACCAGGGACAACCCGCATCGGCCCGCTTGGTGCGGTGTGGACGGAGTCGCCGTTGCGGACGGCGCCGGCCCGGATCGATGATCCGGGCCGGCTTACAGATGACGACCCGGCGCGGCCGTGAAAGGCGCCCGCGCCGGGTCGTCGTGTCGAGGTCTGGAACCGGCTTAGAAGTCCATGCCGCCCATGCCGCCCATACCGCCGCCGCCCGGCATGGCCGGGGCTTCCTTGCGCGGCAGCTCGGAGATCATCGCCTCGGTGGTGACCAGCAGGCCGGCCACGGAAGCCGCACCCTGGAGCGCCGCCCGGACGACCTTGGACGGATCGACGATGCCGGCCTGGAGCATGTCGACATACTCCTCGGTCTGGGCGTTGAAGCCGTAGGTCTCCGAGGCGTTGGCCAGGATCTTGCCCACCACGATCGAGCCTTCGACGCCCGAGTTCGAGGCGATCTGACGGATCGGGGCCTCGAGCGCCTTCAGCACGATCTTGATGCCGGCCTGGACGTCGGGGTTGTCGCTGGTGAGGCCCTGGGCGGCCTTCTTGGCGCGCAGCAGCGCGGTGCCGCCGCCCGGGACGATGCCTTCCTCGACAGCCGCGCGGGTGGCGTGGAGGGCGTCGTCGACGCGGTCCTTCTTCTCCTTGACCTCGACCTCGGTCGAACCGCCGACGCGGATCACCGCGACGCCGCCCGCGAGCTTGGCCAGGCGCTCCTGCAGCTTCTCGCGATCGTAGTCCGAGGTGGTCTCCTCGATCTGCGCCTTGATCTGCGAGATCCGGCCTTCGATGTCGGTCTTCTCGCCGGACCCGTCGATGATCGTGGTGGTCTCCTTCTCGATGCGCACCCGCTTGGCGCGGCCGAGCATGTCGAGCGTCACGTTCTCGAGCTTGATGCCGAGGTCCTCGGCGATCATCTGGCCCTTGGTCAGGATCGCGATGTCCTCGAGCATCGCCTTGCGGCGGTCACCGAAGCCCGGCGCCTTCACGGCTGCGACCTTCAGGCCGCCGCGCAGCTTGTTCACCACGAGGGTGGCCAGCGCCTCGCCCTCGATGTCCTCGGCGATGATCAGCAGCGGCTTGCCGGTCTGCACCACGGCCTCGAGCACCGGCAGCATCGCCTGCAGCGACGACAGCTTCTTCTCGTGGATCAGGATGTAGGGATCCTCGAGCTCGGCGACCATCTTCTCCGCGTTCGTGATGAAGTACGGGGACAGGTAGCCGCGGTCGAACTGCATGCCCTCGACGACGTCGAGCTCGGTCTCGGCCGTCTTGGCCTCCTCGACCGTGATCACGCCCTCGTTGCCCACCTTCTGCATGGCGTGGGCGATCATCTCGCCGATCTCCTTGTCGCCGTTGGCGGAGATCGTGCCGACCTGGGCGATCTCCTCCGAGGAGGCGACCTTGCGGGAGCGCTCGCTGATGTCCTTCACGACCGCGGCGACCGCGAGGTCGATGCCGCGCTTCAGGTCCATCGGGTTCATGCCGGCGGCGACGTACTTCACGCCCTCGCGGACGATGGAGGCGGCCAGCACGGTGGCGGTGGTGGTGCCGTCACCCGCGATGTCGCTCGACTTCGAGGCCACTTCGCGCACCATCTGGGCGCCCATGTTCTCGAACTTGTCGGCGAGTTCGATCTCCTTGGCGACGGTGACGCCGTCCTTGGTGATGCGCGGGGCGCCGAAGCTCTTCTCGATCACGACGTTCCGGCCCTTCGGGCCGAGCGTCACCTTCACCGCGCTGGCGAGCAGCTCGACGCCGCGCAGCATCTTCTCGCGGGCGTCGACGGAAAAACGGACGTCTTTGGCTGACATGGACAATCTCTTCTGTTGTCGTTCGGCCCCGAGGCGCGCCGGAGCGGGCGCCTCGAAGGGCTTGGGCAGCATCTGCGGGAGCGGACGCCCTCAGAGCGCCGGCTGCTGAAACGGGTACCGGTTCGGCGTTCGCGGGCGCGTCGAATCTAGGACTGAGTGCCGTACCCGATTGCAGTGCGATCAGGGACGGCGCGATCCGGTACGACTCTAGGCGACGACGCCCATGATGTCGGATTCCTTCATGATCAGAAGGTCCTGGTCGTCGATCTTGACCTCGGTGCCGGACCACTTGCCGAACAGCACGCGATCACCGGGCTTCACTTCCAGGGGATTGATCTTGCCGGCCTCGTCCCGGGCACCGGGTCCGACGGCGACGACCTCGCCCTCCTGGGGCTTCTCCTTGACGGTGTCGGGGATGATGATCCCGCCCTTGGTCTTCTCCTCGCCCTCGATGCGGCGTAGCACCACGCGGTCGTGCAGCGGGCGAAACTTCATGTGTGGCATCCTGGTCGTCCCGCCTGCGGGTCTCGCGTCGGCATGACGGAGCCCGGACGGGAAAGGCGGCGGCGGACCGAATCATCCGCGCCGGGTGTGGATCTCTTAGCACTCAATCGGCGAGAGTGCTAACGCGCTTCGAAGCCGCCGGGCTCGATCGCGGCCCTCCGAAGCGGCTGAGCCTGCACGGGCGGCCTGGAATATTGAAAGTCGCACACCAAAACAACATCGCAAGAACCCGCGATTTCGCCGGCACGCCAGACGGTTTTTCTCCGCGGCCTATTTCGGGATTGTGATTATCCCGGCGATGCGCTAGAGATCACGGATCGATTTGAGGCCAGATATTCGGCCGTCTCGCCACAACAGGGCGAGCGCTCTGCATCTCTCCCATTTTCGACGACTCGCGGATGAGCGCATGCACGGCGTGCGCTCGACCCATTCGATCGTCCAGCGTTCGCTGCCCGTGCAGCGCATCAGCAGCAAACACTGGATCTTTGTTACCGTATGATGATTTTGGTCGGCCGGAATGCTGGTCGATCGCATCATGCTCTAAAGCAGTTGGAATATTTATGACCATCGGCACCGTTAAGTGGTTCAACGAGACCAAGGGCTTCGGCTTCATCCAGCCTGACGACGGCGGCAAGGACGTGTTCGTGCACATCTCGGCTGTCGAGCGCGCCGGCATGCGCAACCTGATCGAGGGCCAGAAGCTCTCCTTCGAGCTGGAAACCGACCGTCGCAGCGGCAAGCAGTCCGCCGGCAGCCTCCAGGCCGCCTGAACCGAGCGCCTCACCAGAGGACGCGTTTCGAAGCCGTTCCCTGTGTGGAGCGGCTTCTTCTGTTTCTGGACCGGCATCAGTGATGCCGTTTCGGGCTCTTGATCGGGCATCATCGGTCTCCGATACGCTTTCGGGATGATGCTCTCGCCACCGGCGCTGCGAAGCGCGCGAGGAGTATCCGTGGGTCAATTCAAAGAAACGCAGCTGTCCGATCGTCTCGAGGCCGGCGCGAAAGCCAAGGAAGAGCGGCTGGCCCAGTTCCGTGCACGGCCCGCGGCGGACGATCCGGCCGTCCTCGCCCGGCAGGCTGAACGCCAGGCCGTCGTCGAGGCCCGCGAAGTGCGGGTGAGCGAGCGGGAGGCCGCCCGCGCCGCCGCCGAGGCGGTCCGCGCCGCCGAAGCCCTTGCCGAACAGGAGCGCGCAGCGGCCGAGATCGTCCGTCAGGCCGCCGAGAAGGTCGAGCGCCAGGCCGCCCTCGCCGCCGAGCAGAAGGCGACCCGCGATGCCCGCTTCGCCGCCCGCAAGGCCAAGGTGAAGCGGTAACGCATCGCTTCCTGCGAAAGCCGTCTGTCCAGGCTTTCCCCCGGAATCACCGTGTCATTCCGGGGCCGCGACGCGGAGCCCGGAATGACGGAGTGGCGCCTTGGGTAGGCGCGCAGATCTCGAACCGTTCGCAAACCGGCCCACCCTTCTCAGTCACGCGCGCCTCGTCTCGTCCGACGCGAAGAACCGGTTCGGCGGGCGCGGCAGGCCGAGATGGTCGCGCAGGGTCGTGCCGGCGTAGTCGCGCCGGAACAGGCCGCGCCGTTGCAGTTCCGGCACGAGCCGGTCGACCACGTCGTCGAGCCCCTCGGGCACGAACGGGAACATGACGTTGAAGCCGTCGCACCCGCGGCTCTCCAGCCATTCCTCCATACGGTCCGCGACCTGCGCGGGCGTCCCGACGAACTGAAGCCCGGCATAGGCGCCGACCTTGCGGGCGAGGTCGCGCACGGTGGCGCCGGTCCGGCGGGCCTCATCGAGAATCTGGGCCTGGCTGGTCTTGCTGGCGTTGGTCGCGGGGATTTCGGGCAGGGGCGCGTCGAGATAGAACCCGGAGGCGTCGACCCCGAGCCGCACCGACAGGTTGGCGAGCCCGCTGTCGGGATGGACGAGGTCGTCGAGGCGCGCCCGCTTGGCCTGCGCCTCGGCCTCGGTCTCGCCCAGGACCACCAGGGCGCCGGGCAGGATCTTCAGGTGGTCGGGATCGCGCCCGAGCGCCGGCATCCGGCCCTTCACGTCGGCGTAGTAGGCCTGCGCGGCCTCCAGGGTCGGGCTCGCGCCGAACACCATCTCGGCGGTCTCGGCCGCGATCTGCCGTCCCGCCTCCGAGGCGCCGGCCTGAACGATCACCGGCCAGCCCTGGACCGGCCGGGCGACGTTGAGCGGGCCCTTCACCGTCAGGAACGCGCCCCGGTGGTCGAGGACGTGCAGCTTGTCGGCATCGAAGAACAGGCCGCTCTCCGGATCCATCCGGAAGGCGTCGTCGGCCCAGGAATCCCACAGGCCGGTGACCACGTCGTAGAACTCGCGCGCCCGGGCGTAGCGCACGGCATGGTCGAGATGCGCGTCGCGGCCGAAATTCAGGGCCTCGTCCGGGTTGCCCGAGGTGACGAGGTTCCAGCCCGCGCGGCCCTTGGAGATGTGGTCGAGCGAGGCGAACTTCCGGGCCACATGATAGGGCTCGTTGTAGGTGGTCGAGGCCGTGGCGATCAGGCCGATCCGCGACGTGAGGACGGCCAAGGCCGGCAGCAGCGTCAGCGGATCGAACGAGGTCACGGTGGCCGAGCGGCGCAGGGCCGCCATCGGCATGTTCATCACCGCCAGGTGGTCGGCCATGAAGAAGGCGTCGAACTTCGCCGCCTCCAGCCGCCGGGCGAAGTGCGCCAGATGCTCGAAGTTGAAGTTCGCGTCCGGGTAGCCGCCCGGATAGCGCCACCACGCCGTGTGGATCCCCACCGGGCGCATGAACGCGCCGAGATGCAGCTGGCGGCCTCGACTCATGTCTGCGCTCCACTCACGGCTGCGCTCCGCGGCGGCTCACGGGTGCTTGTGGATCGGATCGACCCAGTGGACGGATTCGGGCCGCTCCACCGGCTCGACATCCGGGATGTTGACCACCACGGCCTCGTTGTCCGAGCGCACCAGCACGCAGTGCAGGGGCTCGTCCGTGGAGGCGTTGATCTCCTGGTGCGGCACGAAAGGCGGCACGAAGATGAAGTCCCCCGGCCCGGCCTCGGCCACGTATTCGAGCCGCTCGCCCCAGCGCATCCGGGCGCGGCCGGAGACCACGTAGATCACGCTTTCCAGGGCGCCGTGATGGTGCACGCCGGTCTTGGCGTCGGGCTGGATCGCCACCGTGCCGGCCCAGATCTTCTGGGCGCCGACCCGGGCGGCGTTGACCGCCGCCTGCCGGAACATGCCGGGGGTCTGCGCCGTGTTGCTGTCGAGCTGGTCGCCCGGGATCACGCGCACGCCGTCATGCTTCCAGCGCGCCGCCCCCTCCCCTGCGGGATGATCGTGATCATGGTTGTGATTTTGGCCGTGATTTTGGCCGTCCTCGTGGGCATGGCTGTGGGTGTGGTCGTCGCCGGTGTCATGCATCGTCAGGACCTCTGATCCGGGGAACCGCCCCTCATCATTGCACCGCGACCGGGACTTTCGACAGGCCTGGGGTGAGACCCTGGGATGGGGCTTGGGAAAACCCCGTGTCGAAGATCGCCGCCGCCCGTGGCGCGCGGGCCTTCGGGATCAGGCCGGCGCGGACGTAGAGCTCGATGGTGCGCTGCTCGTCGGCGATCACGTCGGCATCGATCGGCACGGTCCGGTAGCCGGCCCGGCTGAACCAGCGCAAAGGCACCGCCTCCGGCAGGCCGATCAGCTTCGACCACACCGCCGCGTAGGGCGCCGGGTCCTCGAGCGCCCAGGCCCGGGCCTTCGCGAGGCGCGCGGCGAAGTCGGCGAGCAGCGGCCGCTTGGCCGCCAGGGCGCTGTCGCGCGCCACCGTGAAGGTCAGGCCCGGGGTGATGCCGTTGCCGTCCCGGACCACCCGGGCCAGGCCGGCGAGTTCGGCCGCCGAGGTGTAGGGCTCCCAGGTCGCCCAGGCATCCACGGACCCGGACGCGAGGGCGATCTTGGCGTCGGCCGGTGGCAGGAAGCTGAACACGACGCCGTCGAACGGCAGCCCCGCCTCCTCCAGGGCCGCCAGGACGACCTGGTGGCCGATCGAGCCGCGGTTGGTGGCGATGCGCTTGCCCTTGAGATCCGCCACGGTGCGGATCGGCGAATCCCGCGCCACCAGGATCGCCAGCCCGTCCTGCCGGTTGCGGAACGCCATGAACGCCTTCACGGGCGCCCCGGCGGCGGCCGCGAAGGTGAAGGGCGCGTCGCCGACCCCGCCGGCATCGATCGCCCCGGCGTTGAGCGCCTCCAGCAGGGGCGCGGCGGCCGGGAACTCGCTCCATTCCAGCCGGTAGGGCAGGCCGTCGAGCACGCCGGCCGCCTCCATCAGGGCGCGGGCGTTGCCGCGCTGGTCGCCCACCCGCAGCACGTCCTCCGCCCGGGCCGGCGTAACGACCAAGTGGGCCAGAAGCAGGAGGGCCAGAAGCAGGAGGGCGAGCCCCGAAGACAACGCGGCGCGCATCAGGCGGCCTCGGCGGCGCTGCCGCGGGCTGCCAGCGCCGCCTTGAACGCCGGCAGCAGGTCCCGGCCGTACTGGATCGCGTCCTCCAGGGGATCGAAGCCGCGGATCAGGAAGGTGCGGATTCCGAGGTCGTGATAAGCGAGCAGCGCCTCGGCGACCTGCTCGGGCGTGCCGACCAGGGCGGTGGAATTGCCCGCCGCCCCGGTCTCGGCCGCGATGGCGGTGAACAGCCGCGTGTCGAGGCGCGCACCAGCGGCCGCCGCCGCGAGCAGCCGGCGCGAGCCCTCGTTCTGCGGCGCGGCGGCGGGGCCGACTCCCCTGGCCGCCCGGGCAGCGCGGGTCCGGGCCAGGATGTCCTCCGCCCGGGCCCAGGCGCGCGCCTCGGTCTCGGCCAGGATCGGCCGGACCGACAGGCTGAAGCGCGGCTGGCGCCCGTGCGGCGCGGCGGCCTCCCGGACGCGCCCGATCAGGTCCCGGACCTGGGCCTGGGTCTCGCCCCACAGGGCGTAGGTGTCGGCGTGCCGGCCGGCCACCGCCAAGGCCGCCGGCGAGGCGCCGCCGAAATAGACCGGAATGGCGTCGACCGGCTTCACCTCGGAGAAGCCCCGCTCCACCCGGTAGAACGTACCCGCGTAGTCGAACGGCGCGGTGGCGGTCCAGCTCTGTCGGGCGATGTCCAGGAACTCGGCCGTGCGGGCGTAGCGCTCGTCCTTGGTGAGGTGGTCGCCGTCCTGGGCCAGCTCCCGGTCGTCGCCGCCGCTGATCACGTGGATCGCGACCCGGCCGCCGGTGAGCTGGTCGAGGGTCGCGAATTGCCGGGCCGCCACGGTCGGCGCCGTGAAGCCGGTCCGGTGGGCGATCATCAATCCCAGGCGCTCCGTCACGGCGGCGACGTGTCCGGCGAGCAGCAGGGCGTCCGGCGCCGTCGCATGGAACGCCATCAGCACCCGGTCGAACCCGCCCCATTCATGCGCCTGGGCCAGCAGCTTCAGGTAGTCCCGGTCGATCGCCGGACCTTGGGCCGGGTGGATCTCGGAGGTGTGGCGGGGGGCGACGAAGCCGATGAACTCGACGGCCTCCGGGGGCAGCAGACTCATGGAAGATCTCCGTGTCGGGTTATCGGACGTCGAGGGCGGCCTTGCCGGCGGCGACCCGTACCGCGTCGGCCTGGGGCCAGTGGATGCGCGCGCACAGGACGTCGCGCAGGTGCCGCTCCAGCGGGTTCGCCCGCGCCAGGGCGGCGTTGCCGCAGAACTCGACGGCGCGCTGGACCACGGCGATCGCGTTCTCGGTGACGGTGAGCTTCACGAAGCCGGCCTCGTGCGGCGGCGGCGGCCGGCCGGCATCGACCTCGGCCGCCAGCCCGGCGACGAGGCGGGCATTGATGGCAAGCAACTGTGCGTTCTCGCCGACCGCCTCCTGGACGCGCGGCACGCTGGCCAGCGGCGCCCTGAGACTGCCGGGCTTGCGCGCAAGCAGGTAGCCGACGAACCAATTCTGTGCGGCCCCGGCTACCCCGTCGTAGAGCGCCGCCAGGAGGCCGCAGCTCCAGGCCTGCTGGGCCGGGTCCGGCCGCTGCCAGCCCTCCGGCGGCCGCAGGTCGACCGCGTGATCGTCCGGGACCGGCACATCTTCGAAGAACACGTCGTGGCTCGCCGAAGACCGCAGGCCGAGATGGTCCCAGGTCTCCGCGACGCGAAGGCCCTTCGCTGCGAACGGCACCAGCACGTTGCCGATCCGCGGAACGTCTTCGTCGGTTCGGACGAAGACGACCCCGTAGGCGAGCCCCGGCGCGCCGGTGGCGTAGATCTTCCGCCCGGTGATCCGCCAAACCTTGCCATCGCGCCGGGCGATCGTCTCGGGCACCCCGCCCCGGGCCGGCGTGCCCAGTTCCGGCTCGACCCGCAGGGCGTTGATCAGCGCCCCGGTCTCGACGGCGGCCCTGCCGACCGCCTCGGCGACGGCGCGTGGCCAAGCCGAATCCGCCCGATGGATGATCCCGTGCTGCAGACAGTGCATCGCCAGCACCAGGGCGGTCGCCGGATCGCCGGCCGCGATGGTGCGGACCGATGCGGCGGCCCGCTCCAGTCCGGCGCCGCCGCCGCCCAGCCGCCGCGGCACGGTGAGCGCCAGCAGCCCGGCCGCGCGCAGCGCCGCGATGTTGTCATGCGGGAACGTGCCGGCGCGGTCATGCCCGGCCGCACGGTCCGCGAAGGTCTCGGCCAGGCTACGGACGATGTCGGGAAGCGGGACGGCGAGGGTCATGCAGGCGAGGGGGGGCTGCGAAGCGGGCCGCCATCGTCCGCCCGGCACCGCGACGGGTCAACGAAAGGGTTTTTCGAATATTGCGCGGCGGCAGGACAGGTCTTCGCCTCGACCGGCCGATATCGAGAAAGAGCTTACCGCCGACGCGTGGATCGAAGGCGTTTCCTGGTTAAAGCCGCGCAGCCGCATCCCACGTCGGCTCATGCCGGTGGCAGGCCGTGCTGGATCCGACCCCACGCGCCGCCCCCCCAAAAAGGCCGGCCGGACCGCTCGGGGTCCGGCCGGCCTTCGGTCCGGGACAACACTCAGTGCCGCGGCAGGCTGTGCAGCGCCTTCAGGAACACGTCGACGTCCGACTTGGTGTTGTAGAAGGCCAGGGAGGCCCGCACCGACTGGTCGACCCCGAACCGTCGCAGGGCCGGGAGGGCGCAGTGATGGCCCGAGCGCACCGCGATGCCGTGCGCGTCGAGATGGTGGGCCACCGCCTCGTTCTCCTGCCCCTCGATCACGAAGGACATCACGCTCGCCTTCTCGCGGGCCGTGCCGATCAGGCGCAGGCCCTTCACTTCGGCGAGACCGCCCTGTGCGTAGTCCAGAAGGTCGTGCTCGTAGGCGGCGATCGCCGGCAGTCCGATCCGCTCCAGATAATCGAGCGCCGCCCCCAGGCCGACCGCGCCCGCGATGTCCGGCGTGCCCGCCTCGAACTTCTCCGGGGCGCCCTTGTAGATGGTCCGGGTGAAGGTGACGTCCTCGATCATGTGGCCGCCACCCTGCCAGGGCGGCATCGCGGCGAGCAGCTGCGTCTTGCCGTAGAGCGCGCCCACCCCCGTCGGCCCGAACACCTTGTGGCCGGAGAAGACCAGGAAGTCGGCGTCGAGGGCCTGCACGTCGAGCGGCATGTGCGGCGAGGATTGCGCCGCATCGACCAGCACCGGCACCCCGTAGGCGTGGGCCAGCGCGATGATCTCCCGCACCGGGTTCACGGTACCGAGCGCATTGGCGACATGGGTCACCGAGACGATCTTCGTCCGGCCCGAGAGCAGGGCCGCGTATTGCTCGAAGATGATTTCGCCCCGATCGTTGACCGGGATCACCCGCAGCGTCGCACCGGTCGCCTGGGACAGGAGCTGCCACGGCACGATGTTGGCGTGGTGCTCGATCGTCGAGACGATGATCTCGTCGCCCGGGCCGATATTGGCCCGCCCGAAGGAGTTGGCGACGAGGTTGATCGCCTCCGTGGTGCCGCGCAGGAAGACGATGTCGTCCTTCGAGGGGGCGTTGAGGAAGCGGCGCACCGCCTCGCGGCCACCCTCGAACAGGTCCGTGGAGCGCGCCGCCAGGGTGTGGGCGGCCCGGTGGATGTTCGAGTTGTGCCGCCCGTAGAACTCCGAGGTCGCGTCGATCACGGCCTGCGGCTTGTGCGTGGTGGCGGCGTTGTCGAGCCAGACCAGCGGGTGGCCGTTGACGCTCTGGTGCAGGGCCGGGAAGTCCCGCCGGACATGCTCCACGTCGAACGGTGCCGCCACGGGGCTCGCCCCCTTTACGGTGAGCCGCGGGGCGGGCCCCGGATAGCGGGCGGGCTCCACCCGCGGGCTCGCCGGCGCCTTGCGGGCTGGCCCCGGGCCGGCGTTCAGGAAGTAGTAGTCGGACAGCGGCGCCTCGGGCGCCCGGGACAGGTGCCCGGTTCGCGCGAAGCTCTCCTGGGCGACGTCGCCGCCCGGCCGCGCCGGGTCGGCCGGCACGAGTTGCGGCGCGATCGCGTGCGCGAAGGCCTTGGCCCGGGGATGATCCCCGGCGACCTGCCGGTACAGGTCGGGACCGCCCGGGAAGGCCGCCGGCGCGCTTGGAAAGGCCGCCGGCGCGGTTGGGAAGGACGCCGGCGCGCTCGGGCCCCCGAAATCCGGCAGGACCGGACGCGGGCTCGCCGGATGGACCGGCGGGATCGCGGCGACGTCGAAGAAGGCCGGGCTCGCCGGCGCCAGGTTCGGCACGATCGGGCCGGTGAGACCGGGCACGCCGAGCGCGGGACCGCCGAACGACCGGGCCCCGAGGGCGGAAGCATCCGGCTGCAGGCCGGAGGGTTGCCCCCCGGCCGGAGCCGAGGGGATTCCCGTGGCCGCGCTCGGCACCGGGGCGGCGCCCGGTCCCTGAGGCAGGCCTTCGAGGGCCTGCGGGACCTGCGGTCCCGCGGGCAGCGTCGGGGCGAGGGGCCGGCTCGCGGCCTGCCCCTGCTGGTAGATCTCACGGGCGAGGCGCCCGATCAGATCGCTGTGGGCGAGCTCGGCCGGGCTCGCCTCCGGTCGGCCGAAGGCCAGTCCCTCAGGCATAGTCATGGTAGTTGCCGAGGAGGACGTTATCGAGGCGGGCGATCGAGTCCTCGACCAGCACGGCGGCCGAGAAGTAGCGGGTCACCAGGTGCGAGGCGATCGAGTGATCGTTGGTGCCCATGTAGCGCACCGACAGGCCGGGCTCGATCTCGCCGGTCACGCCCGACTTCTGCAGGCCGACCACGCCCTGCTCGCCCTCGCCGACGCGCAGCAGCAGGATCGATGTGGTCTCGGCGCCGGTGACCGGATCGATGTCGATCGGCAGCTTGTCGCTCGGCACCAGCGGGACGCCGCGCCAGGTGATGAACGGGGCGCCGAACAGGTGGACGACGACCGGCGGCACGCCGCGGCGGGTGGCCTCCCGGCCGAAGGCCGCGATGGCGCGCGGATGCGCGACGAAGAAGGCCGGCTTCTTCCAGACCAGGGTCAGGAGCTCGTCGAGATCGTCCGGGGTGGGCGGGCCGCCGCGGGTGGGGATGCGCTGACGCGGGCCGACCTCGTTCAGGAGGCCGAACTGCGAGTTGTTGAGCAACTCCCACTCCTCGCGCTCCTTCACCGCGTCGACGGTGAGGCGGATCTGCTCGCGGAGTTGATCGATCTCGTTCGAGTAGAGGTCGGTGACGCGGGTATGGGTGTTGAGGATCGTCTGGATCGTCGACAGGTGATACTCGCGCGGATGCGATTCATAGTCGACGAAGGTGGTCGGCAGCCGCGGCTCGCCGGTCTGGACCGCCAGCAGCTCGATGCCCTGCTCGCCGTGCGAGCTGGTATGGCCCTTCAGCCGCTCCTGCTCCTCCCGGTATTGCGCGATCTTGGCGCGGATCTCGTCGCTCTCGAGGGCGTCCGGATCCAGGGTCAGCAGGGTGACCGCCGAGAGCGCCTTGACGGCCGGTGCGGGCGCGCCGGCGCCGAGGAGGTCGCCGTCACCGAAATAATCGCCCCGGGTCGCCAGACCCTGGCGCAGGCGGCCCTTGTAGGGGCCCGAGAAGGTCAGCTCGACCGTGCCGTCCGCCACCACGGTCAGGGTGCGGGTGCCGGCGCCCTCCTCGTGGATGATCTTGCCGGCCTTGTGCTTGCTCTCGGTGAAGCGCTCGGCGATTTTCGCCAGCTCGGCATCACCCAGGCGGCTGAACAGCGGCACCGCCCGCAGCGAGGCGGAGCGGATCGTCCGGTCCTTGTTCTCGGTGACGAGGTCGACGCGGCCGGGCTGGGCCAGCACGACGGCGCGCCGGTTGACGCGGTAGACGCCGCCCGCGACATCCACGAAGGGCAGGAGCCGGAGGAGCCAGCGCGGCGTGTTGGCCGCGTTCTGGACCGACGTGACGGTGGCTGTCGCAAGATTGCGTGCCGCCGTGGCGCTCACGCTCAGACCCGGTCCACTCATCGTTCGTCCTCTTTCGTCTCGATTGCAGGCGCGCCGCATCGACCCACGGCTTGGCGAGCTACCGCGCAGGACGTGCAGGTCGGGCACAATGTTTTGTTGATTCCGACAAGATCGGATGACCGTGTCGCCTTTGAGAAGATCTCATTTTAGCGCATCCGCACAGTCAGCGTCCTGCGCGACACTTGCCCGTTGCTTCAGTGAGCCAGCAAAGCCAAGGTAAGCTTTGATTCCACACGCGGTCAACGAAACGATTTTTCTTATTTACCGACGCTTCGTGGAATGAATCGCCCGGTAGCGCTACGATTGTAGAATGACGGGCGCGCAAATTCGCAAGATTATGGAATTATATTCTCATCGCAACGCCAATCTTTCAGGATTGGCGATCCTCATCTGAGAGAAAAATTTTTCTGGCCGGGATCAGATCCCGTCCCCGAAGCCGAAGGACTGATCCATGCTCAGCGCCGGCTGTTCGGCGCCCGCGGCAAGGCGTGACACCACCCGGGCCGGGACGCCCGCCACGGTGGTGTGTGGCGGCACGTCGTGCAGCACCACCGCGGCGGCCGCGACCTTGGCTCCCTCGCCGATGCGGATGTTGCCGAGCACCTTGGCCCCGACGCTCAGCAGCACCCCGCGCTCGACCTTCGGGTGCCGGTCGCCGCTCTCCTTGCCGTTGCCGCCCAGCGTGACCGACTGGAGGATCGATACGTCGTCGGCCACCACCGCGGTCTCGCCGATCACGACCCCGGTGGCGTGGTCGATGAATACGCCCGAGCCGATCCGGGCGGCCGGGTGGATATCGCAGCCGAACACCTCCGAGATGCGGCTCTGGACATGCAGGCCGAGCGTCGCGCGGCCCTGGTGCCAGAGCCAGTGGGCGACCCGGTAGGCTTCGAGCGCCGCCAGGCCCTTGTAGAACAGGAACGGGTCGAGGTAGCGCCGGCAGGTCGGATCGCGCTCGCGGATGGCGATCAGGTCGCGCGCGGCGTTGGCCCCGGCATGGGGGTCGGCCTCGAAGGCGGACAGGCAGAGGTCGCGCATCGACAGGCGCGCGAGGTCGCCGTCGCCCAGGCGGTGGGCGAGCCGGTAGGCCAAGGCCTGGGCGAGGCTGCGCTGATCCAGGATCGTCGCCTGGACGATCCCGGCATAGAGCGGTTCCTCAACGAGCACCGCCTCCGCCTCGGTGCGCAGTTCCGCCCATAGCTCGCCCTCGAGGCTGCTGCGGCTGGTGGCACGCAGCGGCGGGATCGCGGCCGAGGCCGTCACGTCCGGCGGATCCTGCAGGGGTTCTGGATGACGGGCGCCATCAATGCACCAGCTGGAACAGGTCGGCGAGGTAGTGCTCCAGCGTCTCGTGCCCTTCGAACTTCACGTCGACCGTGGCCGAATGGCCGTGCTGCCGGTGGATGCCGACGATCCGCCCCCGCGCATGGCGCCAGATCCCCAGGATCTCCGCGAGGTCGAGCCGTTGGAAAACCACTTGATCACCGTGCGCCATCGTCGCTGAACCTTTCGCGCTGTCGTCGCTGCGGGAGCCGATCGTGCCGGCCCGATTCGAAGTCCGAAGCAGGTCCGGCGAGGTCCCGGCTCGTTCCAGGAAAGCTCTTCCGCCTGCCCGGCCGTTGAGGAGAAGGTTTCGTTCGCGGATTGCTCGTGAAAGAGCACGATCTTCATTAAGTGCCTGAAAGTAATCGATAATTGCCGGTTCAAGGGCGTTTGGCAAGGCTTGTTCCGCGCCGTCCCGGGCGCTACCCCGATGGTCGGGGGCTGCCGGGGCGGCCTTCGAGTCGCGACACGAGACCCCGAAGCGAGACCTGCATGAGCACCTATCTCCCGCCGCTCGCGGGCGGCCTGCTGATCGGCCTCTCCGCCGCGATGCTCCTGCTGCTGAACGGCCGGATCGCCGGGATCAGCGGCCTGGTCGCAGGCCTCGGCCGGCCCGGGCGCGCGCGCTGGCTCGCCGACGCCGCCTTCCTGCTCGGGCTGGTCCTCGGGCCGCCGGCCTTCGCGTTGCTGGCCGGGCGCTGGCCCGAGATGCGGATCGCAGCAAACCTGCCGGTCCTGGCCCTGGCCGGCCTGCTGGTCGGCTTCGGGACCCGGCTCGGTTCCGGTTGCACATCCGGGCACGGGGTGTGCGGCCTCGCCCGTCTGTCGCCGCGCTCGCTCGCGGCGGTGCTGGTCTTCCTCGCAACCGGCATGCTGACGGTGGCCGCAACCCGGGTGCTGGCGTGAGCGCGGCCCTGCGCAGCCTCGCGGCCCTGGCCGCCGGCCTCACCTTCGGGCTCGGCCTGGCGCTCTCCGGCATGCTCGATCCGGCCCGCGTGCGCGGCTTCCTCGACGTCGCGGGCGAATGGGATCCCAGCCTTGTCTTCGTACTCGGGGGTGCCGTCACGGTGTCGGGGCTCGGCTATGGCGTGAGCCGGCGCCTTCCTGGCCCGGTGCTGGATGCCCGTTTCGACCTGCCGGGCCGGCGCAGGATCGATGCGCCCCTGCTCCTCGGCGCCGCCCTGTTCGGGATCGGCTGGGGGCTCTCGGGCTTCTGTCCCGGCCCGGCGGTGGCGGCCCTGTCCACGGGAGCGGTGCCGGTCCTGGTGTTCGTCGCCGCGATGCTTATCGGCATGGCGCTCCACGGCCTGCTGCCGACCGCACCTGCCAGAAACGCGCCCTCTGTGAGACCCTCGGCCTGACCGGCCGATGATCGGACCGGGCGTTCCGCGCGCGGGCCGGCCCCTTCAGAGGCTCTCGATCCAGCTCTGCAGGACCGACAGGGGTTCGGGTCCCCGGCCGGGGCCCGGGCGCTGCGCGGCGTCGCTCGGGATGAAGCCGAACCGGCGCTTGAAGGCGCGCCGGAAGGTGCGCTCGTCCGAGAAGCCGACCGCGAAGGCGACCCGCGAGACGCGCGCCGGCTGCGCCTCGTCCCGGACCAGCATCCGCATCGCGTGCATCAGGCGACGGTCGCGGATGTAGCTGACGATGCCGTTCGGCGCGAACACGCGGTACAGGGTCGAGCGCGACAGGCCGAGCCGCGCGGCGATCAGCGCCGGCGAGAGCTTCGGGTTGCCGAGCTCGGCCTCGATGAACCGGCGGACCCGGATCCGCACGTCCTGGTGCGGGACAGGGTTCCCCGCGTCCCGGCCGCGCAGCCAGGTCGCGCAGAGCTGGGTGATCGCCGCGGCCGCCGCCAGGGCCTCGCGCTGGTCCAGACGGTCGCCGCAGGCCACGACGTTGGCGACGAAGCTGTGGACCAGGCGCCCGAACGGGTCACCGTCGTGGTCCAGGGGCCGGCCGTGCAGGGCGTCGGGGTGGCAGCCCTGCTTCTCGAGCAAGACGCGCGGGATCACGACGTTCGTGGCGTCGACGGCGCCCGCGACGATGCGCACGGGCTGGGCCAGATCGAACACGATGCACTGGACCTCGCCGACCGGCTCAGCGTCGTGGTCCGTCTCGACGAGGCTTTGGCCACGCCGGTAGAACTGCAGCAGGATGTGGTCGAGCCCCTGCTGGCGGATCATCTCCGGCGACCGTTCGAGGATGTGCGCGGGCGCGATCACGTCGCCGACCAGCAGCTCGCCGAGGTGATAGCTGCGCATCGCGATCGGGACGGTGAGGTCGGTCTCGGGTCCGAAGCTGACCGCGAAGACCGGCGCCAGATGCGCCTGCCAGGCCCGGCCCAGCGCGACCGGATCCTCGGGCGGGGCGAAGCGGAGGGCCGGAGCTGCGGGCGATTCGCTTGCGCGGGATGTCCGTTCGCCGCCATCGGATTCCGCGGGGATGGCCGAGCCCTGCCGTCGGCTGGTCACGTCTCCGATCGTCGCAACGGCCCGATGTTTTATAATATCAGAACCGCGATGTTTCCTATTTTCTCGCATTTACGTCAATATTCCGACGCCGTATCTGATAAAAGATGGATTAAATCACTGCTGATTGTCGATTATCGCCATAATTTCTCGCCGGGACCATTCCAGCAGGCTCTCGCGCCGGTCGATCCCGATCGCGTTCGCGCATCACATGGTCCCGTTGGATGCAACATATCTCAAAAAGGGTGAAGGAAGTGCCAAATCGCTCCTGCGCAGCATTCTGTGGCCGAGATGTCATAGCCTGTGAAATAGGCATCCGCTTAAGGGCGATGGCTAGACTCTTCCGAGACGGACCAGATGCTTTTCATCTCAGACCAGCATGGCCCGATAGGGCCTGTGGGCGAACGTAGCGCCCCTGCCCCGGGATCGTACCGGGCCGGCCGTCGGCGCGGCCCGGCGAGGCGCGGCCTGATGCTGGGCTGCTCCCTCGTCGCGCTGATGGCGGCCCTGGGGCCGGCGACGGCCCAGAACCTCGCGCGACGCCCGCCCTCGGACCTGGGCCTGACGGCTTCGGATTTTGACACGCCCGAGTACCGGGCCGATTGGGGCCTCGCCCAGATCAACGCCGCAACCGCTTACGCCCGTGGCTTCACCGGCCTCGGCGTGCTGGTGGCGGTCTACGACACCGGCATCGACCGGACCCATCCGGAATTTACGGGCCGCATCTCCTCGGCCTCGGAAAACGTCTTCTCGGCGCCCGGCGTAGTGTTCGACCCGACCTTCGTCCAGGATGTGCAGGGCCACGGCACGCATGTGTCCGGCACGATCGGGGCGGCCCGAGACGGCGTCGGGTCCATGGGCGTCGCCTACGACAGCACGATCCTGACCCTCTACACTCTGCCGCCGGCCAGCGCCTGGAAGACCATACCGGATCTCCGGGTCGATGGTCCCGCGGCCATGGACCATGCGACCCAGCAGGGCGCGCGGGTCTTGAACGGCAGCTATGGGCCGGCGCTGCCGCAACTCTACATCAAGGACAACCAGGGGAACGTGATTCCCAATCCGGACTATGTCGAGCTGGAATTCCAGCAGTATATATTCAGTCAGACGAAACGAGAATACGACGCGATCAAGCGGGCGGCCGACAGCGGCATGCTGCTCGTCTTCGCGGCCGGCAACGACCGCATCAGTCAGCCCGTCATCTCCGTGAACCCGAGCGGGGCGGCGCTCTACCCGTATATCCGGCCCGGCAACGCCGACAGCGAGATCTACCAGTTCTACGACGATGCGGGTCGCCCGATGGACCAGAGCCGGATCGACTTCTCTGGGGTCGCCGGATCGATCGTGTCCGTCGTGGCCACCGACCGCAACAACAAGATCGCTTCGTTCAGCAACTGGTGCGGCGTCACCGCCTCCTGGTGCATCGCGGCGCCGGGGGTCGGCATCTACTCGACCTGGCCCGAGAATCTGGACAAAAGCTACAACACGATCAGCGGCACCTCGATGGCAACCCCGCACGTCGCCGGGGCGGCCGCGGTGCTGCGCCAGGCCTTTCCGTTCCTGACGGCGCCGCAGATCGCCAAGACGATGTTCACCACCGCCACCCATCTCGGCAACGGTCCCGCCGACGTACCGAACGCCGTGTTCGGCTGGGGCCTGCTTAATCTCGGCAAGGCGATCGATGGGCCGGGCCAGTTCACCGCGACCTGGACGGTGGACACCCAGGGCTATTACGGCCGCTTCGCCAACGACATTTCCGGCGTCGGCGGCCTGATCAAGACAGGGGCCGGCATCCTCGATCTCACCGGCACCAACAGCTACGCCGGCGGCACTGCGATCAACGGCGGTGTGCTCGGCGTCCTGGCCGACCGCAACCTCGGTGCGGCGACTGGCGGGCTCGCGTTCGGCGGCGGCACGCTCGAAGTCCTGGCCGACGGCTTCGCCACCGCCCGGCCGGTGACGCTCAACAGCACCGGCACGCTGCAGATCGATACCGGGACCTCGAGCTTTGCGGGGGTGATGACCGACGGAACGGGGCCAGGCTCCCTGGTCAAGACCGGCCCCGGCACGGCCAGCCTGTCGGCGGCCAACACCTATACCGGCAGCACCTTCGTGGCTGCGGGCACCCTGGCGCTGACGGCGACCGGCAGCCTCGTCGCGCCGATCACCGTCGGCACGGCCGGCAGCTTCCTGAACGCCGGCACCGCCTCGGGCGGCCTGGCCAACGCCGGCTACACCGCCAACACCGGCACCCTCGCGGGCGGCGTGATCAATGCGGGTATCCTGGCCACCAGCGGCACGCTCTCGGGTGGCCTCGCCAATGCCGGATACACGTCAAACAGCGGCACCATCTCGGGCGGCGTGATCAATACCGGCCTCCTCGCCAGCAGCGGAGCGATCTCCGGCGGCCTGGCCAATGCCGGGTACGCCCTCAACAGCGGCACCATCGCCGGCGGCGTGAGCAACGCCGGGACGCTGGCCTCCAGCGGCAGCCTCTCCGGCGGACTGTCCAATACCGGCTACACCGCCAACACCGGTACCATCGCGGGCGGCGTGAGCAACGCCGGAACCCTCATCACCAGCGGCAGTCTCTCGGGCGGTCTGGCGAATGCCGGATACACGGCCAACACCGGCACGATCGGCGGCGGCGTCGCCAATGCCGGGATTCTCACGACCAGCGGCACCGTCTCAGGCGGCGTGACCAACACCGGCACGCTGGTCGCCAGCGCCGGGCGGGTCGACGGCGCGATCCGGAACGCCGCCGGCACCTTCGCGGTCACCGGTACGGTCGCCAGCGACGGCACCTTCACCAACGCCGCGGGCGCCACCCTGTCGGTGGCGGGTGGCGGCGCCTACGGGCTGGCCGGTGCGCTTGGCAATGCCGGCACGGTCGCGGTCGCCTCCGGGGCGAGCCTCTCGGCCGCCCAGATCGGCAATGACGGCCTGCTCGTCAGCGACGGCGCCCTCAGCGGCCCCGTGTCGAACACCGGCACCGCCCGCCTGTCCGGACAGATCAACGGCGCCCTGACCAACACCGGCAGCTTGGTCTTCACCGGCCCGATCACCGGGATCACCGCGCTCGCCACCACCGGCCCGCTCGACCTCGGTGGCGGCGCCTACACCGTGGCCGCCCTGTCCGGATCGGCCACGGCCGTCCTGGGCAACGGCCGGCTCACGGTCGGCGGCCCCGCCTCGTCCACGTATGCCGGTACCATCCTGGATGGCACCAGCCCGACCAGCCTGACCAAGGTCGGCACCGGCACGCTCAACCTCAGCGGCACAGGTCGCTTCTCCGGACCGACCACGGTGCAGGCGGGCACGCTGTCGCTCAACGGCTTTTGGACCTCGCCGATCACGGTGGCGGCGGCCGGGACCCTGCGCGGCACCGGCACGGTCGCCGCCCCGGTGGCGGTGGCCGGCGCATTGCGGCCGGGCAACTCGCCCGGCACCCTGACGGTGGCCGGCCCGGTGAGCTTCGCCCCCGGCAGCGTGTTCGGGATCGACATCGACGGCCTCGGCACCGGCGCCGGCACAGGCAACTATTCCCGCCTGCTGGCGGTCGGCCCGAGCGGGGCGGTCGCGGCCAACGGAACCCTCGTGCCGAGCTTGCGCGGGATCACCGGCAATGCCGGCAACGCCTTCACGCCGGCGCTGGGCCAGCGCTTCTCGGTGCTGGTGGCGCAGGCGGGCCTCGGCGGGTCGTTCAGCGGGCTCGCCCAGCCGGCGGCCGGCTTGGCCGCGGCCACGCGCTTCGATGCGCTCTATGGCGCAACCGGCCTCGACCTGGTGGTCACGCCCACCGCCTACGGCAACCTCGCGCCCCTGGGCCTGGCCCAGACCGGCAATGCCCGGGCGGTCGGTGCGGCCCTCGACCTGGCCCGGCCGGACGCCGGCACCCGGCCCGACGCGGCGCGCGCGCGGTTCTTCGATCCGCTCTACGCGACGGCGCCGGGCTCCCTGGCGGGCGGGCTCGCCAGCCTGTCGGGCCAGAGCTACGGCGACGCCGTGATGGCCGACCTCACGGCGCGCCGGCTGATCACCGCCACGATCGACCGGCACATGAGCCTCGGCGGTGGCGGGGGCGCCAGCTTCAGCGCCGGCGGTGCCGGGCTCGGGCCCAACCGCACCGCGATCGACCTGCGCGGTGGGGCGGGCGCCTCCGACCAGCCGTTGGCCTCCGGCGAGGGCCGGATCTGGGCGGACGCGCTCTACGGCTTCGGCGGCCGCGGCGGCGACCGCGCCGCCGGCGGGGCCAACGTCGATGCCGGCGGCCTGCTGCTGGGCGTCGATCGCCAGGTCGGGCGCGACACACTGGTGGGCGGCGCGTTCAGCTACCTGCGCGAGACCGGGGCGTCCCGGAGCGGCGGGGCCGGCTTCGCGCCCGGCTCGTTCAGCGCCGACAGCTACGGCGGCACGGTGTACGGCACCACCCGGCTCGGTTCCGTCGTCCTGCGCGGCACGGCCGGGGGCGCCTATGCCGACGGCCGGGTCGACCGGACGGTGACGCTGGGCTCGAACCTGACCCGGGCGCGCGGCGCCCCCGCGGGCGGCGACCTGAGCCTGTCCGGGTTCGCCGGCTACGCGATCGGCACCGGGTTGCCGGTCGAGGTCGTGCCCGAGTTGGGCTTCAGCTACGACCGGCTGAGCCGCGGCCGGGTCGCCGAGCACGGCGGTCTGGCCGAGCAGGCCTTCACCACGGCGACGCTGGACGGTGCTCGGATCCTGGCGGGCGGCCGGATCGCCAGCGTGGCGGTGGATGCAGGCGCGGGGCTGCGCCTCGATGCCCGGGCGTACTGGGCGCACGAGCTGGCCGACACCGCGGCGATGGTGCGCTCGAGCCTGTTCGGGGTGCCGTTCTCGACCCGAACCTCTGCGCTGTCCCGGGACGGGGCGGTGCTCGGCGTGAGCCTGTCCGGCCCGGTTGCGCAGGGCATGTCTTTGTCGGTGAGCTACACCGGCGAGGTCCGCCCCAACGCCACCGCCCAGGTCTTCTCCGCAGGGTTGCAGGCGGCCTGGTAGTGCAAACGTTGACCGCTGCCCCTGCCCGGTAGCCGCGGTCACGATCTGTCGCCTGATCTATTGGGTCGGCACGCACAGCGGAAAGCCACACGGGACCCCTCGGCGCTCGCGCGCGGAGGGGAGTTGGGTTCGGTCCATTGAAGGGATCATGCGCTGATCCGCCGGCTCGCTGGTACAGGCGTGCGGGTTTGCGGATGGGACGGGCCAGCCGTCCGAGGCCGGTGTCAGGCACTGCGGACGGCCGCTTCGCTTCCGACGATGAGCGTCGGGCCGTTGCTGGGGTTAACCGCCTTTCCATCTGCCACGTGTGCTTCGGTTGTAAGTACAACTCCTGATTGTAAATGAGACTCCCATCGGCGACGCTCGGTGTCGAACGCTCGGGAGAGAACCGTGATGGAGACGACCGCCAACGAGAGCCCGGCACACCAGGGCACTGAGCGGCTCAGGGAGGCGATCACCGCGGCTGCGGCCATCGGCTTCCTGGCTGGCGGCGGAATCCGGGTGATCGCTGACCTCGGCACCGTGCAGACCCTGCTGACGGCCATACTCTACCTTCCACTCGGGGCCATGGCCGCGGCAGTTCTGGCCGGTGTTGCGATGAACCTGATCGCGCTTCCCGTCCTGGGCACGGTCCTGACGCAGCGTCGATTACCTGCACTCGCCTACCAGGCAGCCGGAGCGTTATCAGGCGTTGCGGCCTTCGCGGGGGCTTTCGTCCAGTTCGCACCCGGGGTCGCATGAGCGACCGGAGCCGATCCGCATACCGGATCGGTGACGAGGGAGGGCTTGCCGATGTTTCACGGGAAACATCGAACTGAGCGCGGCGAACCGATGAAAAAGAAGCCCCGGCCTGGCGAACAGGGCGGCAGGTTCGCCCAGCGCAACAGCAGGGCATATCCCGGCGATATCGGACCACGTCGCCGCGACCGTTATCGGTTCGGGCCGGACTCGTAAGCGATCAAGCCGGGGTTGCACACACGGCGCCCGCCTGATCGAAGGTGCCCGGAACTTCGCCGGGACATGCCGTGATGACGCGACCGACATCAAGCCCGCTCCGCATCGCGATCGTCGGCGGCGGTTTCACCGGCGCGGTGCTCGCCATCCATGCCGTGCGAGCCTCATCGGTCCAGCTCGACCTCGTCATTCTGGAGCCCCGGGCCGAGCTCGGGCGCGGGGTCGCCTACAGCACCCGCGACCGTAGCCACCGCATCAACGTGCCGAGCGACCGCCTCGACATCGCAGCCGAAACGCCTGGTGCCGTCACCGCGTGGCTGCACGCCAACGGCTTCCTGCCCGACGCCGCAAGTCAGGATGAGGCCGGCGGCGCCTACGTGCCGCGCGCCGCGTACGGTGCCTACATCGCGGATGTCCTGGCCGAGACGCTGGCGGCGGCCGCCGAGCGCGTCCACCTGCGCCACCTGCGCACCAAGGCCGACTCGGTGGCGGCGGCGGAGGACGCTTGGCGCGTCGTCACCGAATCCGGCGAGACGATCATGGCCGACCGCGTCGCGCTGTGCTTCGGCCACGCGGTACCCGCCCTGCCCTGCCGACTTGGGCCGGGTGTCGCGGAATCCGCGGGCTTCGTGGCCGATCCCTGGAGGGCCGACGCGCTCGCGGGGATCGGCGCGGACGCCTCCGTACTGGTTGTCGGCACGGGGCTGACCATGGCCGACGTGGTGACGAGCCTCGGCGCTGCGGGTCATCGCGGGCCGATCACCGCGGTGTCGCGACGGGGCCTCCTGCCGAAGGCCCACGGGTTGTTCCGGATGGATCTCGACGTAGTCGGCGCCTCGCCGCCAACCACCGCGTTAGGCCTCCTGCAGCTGGTCCGCCGGCAGATTGCGGAAGCCGATCCGGCCTTGGGCTGGCACCCGGTGGTCGATTCCCTGCGCACCGCGCTGCCCGATCTCTGGGGCGGGCTGCCGGCCGCCGAGAAGCGGCGCGTCGTCCGCCGCCTGCTGCCGTTCTGGGAGGTCCACCGGTTCCGCATCGCCCCACAGATCGCAGTGACGTTGGAACGGGCGCGGGCCGAGGGGCGCCTCGTCGTGGAGCAAGCCGCCCTCGCCGGACTCGATCGTGACGCGGACGGGCGTCTGGAAGCCACGCTGCGCCCGCGACACGGCCCGATCACGCGACGGCGGTTCGACGCGGTGGTGCTGTGCACCGGCCCGGAACGTGAGGTCGCGCGCAATCCGCTGATCGCCGCGTTGCTGGTCGATGGGACGGCCTGCCTCGATACGGTCGGTCTCGGCTTGGCCGTCGACCGCCGAAGCCGCGTACTCGGGCCGGCGGGCCGCCCGCAGCCGGGCCTTTACGCGTTCGGACCGATGACCCGCGGCAGCTTCGGTGAGATGACCGGCGCACCCGACATTGCCCAGCACATCGAGCGCGAGGTGGCCGGCCTGCTCGGGTGAGGAGCGTGACGGCGCGGCATCGAGGGCCAGGGTGGTTGTGGGATCAGTTCCCGGTGCCGCCGGCCTGCCGCAGGGCGGCGGCGGCTTTCACGATCGACAGGACGCCGCTGCGCGTGGTCTGATCCGGGATCGAACGGAATGCTGCCACGAGATCCATGATTTCGGGGTCGTCGAACAGAGCCTGGATGGATTCGGTGCCAGCCTCAGCGGGCACCTTGTCGGCGAAGAAGGTCTCCACCGGGACCTTGAGCAGGTCGGCAATCATCTGCAGGCGGCTCGCACCCACGCGATTGCGGCCCTTCTCGTATTTCTGGACCTGCTGGAAGCTGACCCCGATGGCATGACCGAGAGTCGTCTGGCTGAGGCCTTGAGCGGCTCGGAGCGCCGCGATGCGGCTACCGATCGCGCGGTCGGCTTCGGTCGCCAGCTTCGGCTTGGTCACGACGCTCATCATGGTCTCACGGTCTCTCAAGGCGTGCAGCCGAGGTCGGCCACGTTCCACAGGCTGCCTAACTGAATAGCGCACGATTGAGTTTCGCACTACCATGCAACCCTCGCTTGTGCGAGATGCATATCTTGGCTGTATCCGATGCCCTGTGTCACCGTGTCATCGGGTCGTCGGGCTGCGATGGGCCACACCCACGATCCGATGCGTACTTTGCCACGCCGGCATCCGATCGAACACGCGTGAGGCGTATTCAGCGGAACTCCCACGCTCCTCCCTCCGGCCCGTCGTTCCGCGGCCCCGTCACGGGTTGCCACCGGAGATCCCCAGGGTGGCTGGGACTGCGGCGACCCTGCCATCCGGAACAGAAACCTCTGCGGACAGGCTCTTAGCCGGATTACGTTTCCAGATTGCTGCCACCCGTTCGCATACGCCGCGCGCCGCTTTGTGACGACACGATCGAGGCATCGGCGTCGGCACTGCGCCCGATGCCACGCGGCCAGCGCGTCTCGATGCACCTGAATACCCACAGCTCAGCGGGAGGCGCATTGCCGGCCTCGACATCATCATTACCCAAGGGAGAGGCCTCCCGTAAGCCGCTCAACTTGGAATGAATCCAGGTTATCTTAGAATCCTTCCATAATATTCCGGTTGCTTTGACCAATAAGGAGATGCCAACACGATCACGGCGGCGTGAAGTCGCGGTTTTTGAGAGAGTACGGTCGGATCCGTGCTTGTATTAGAGGCATCAAGATGAACCGGTCCCGGGCTGCATCGACCTGGAACGTGATTGAACGGTCCGTGGCCGGATCCCTGTATCTCGCGTTGCTCTCAACGACTTGCGCCGTGGTCGCGCCGGGTGCCGCCGGGGCGCAGACCGCGCCGACCACCGACATCGAGCTATCCGAACTGAGCGTGACCGGCGTGGCCCCCAGCCGGACCCTCAACGGTGACCTGTACGGTGCCGGCGGCGCGACCGGCCCGGTTCCAGGCTACGTCGCCAGCCGGAGCACGGTCGGCACGAAGACCGACACGCCGATCCTGGAGACGGCGCAATCGGTCTCGGTCGTCGGCCGACAGCAGATCCAGGACCAGAACGCGCTGACCGTCACCCAGGCGCTGCGCTACACCCCGGGGGTCTTCGCCGAATCGCGTGGGGGTGCCGGCTCGACCCGCCTGGAGCTGTTCAACATCCGTGGCTTCGCCGCCCCGGTCTTCCTCGATCAGATGGCGATCATCGGCGGACGCGACGCCAACACGTCGATCGACGTCTACCGTCTGGAGCGGATCGACATCATCAAGGGGCCGGCCTCGGTGCTGTACGGGCAGTCCGGCCCGGGCGGCATCGTCAACCTGGTCTCGAAGGTGCCGCAGTTCGTCCGCCACGGCGAGGTCTTCATCCAGGGCGGCGGGTTCAACGAGGTCCGGAGCGGCTTCGACGTCGGCGGCCCGATCGCGTCCGACATCCCGGGCCTGGCCGACCAGTTCGCCTACCGGGTGGTCGGGCTCGGCTGGAACGGCGACGGGCCGGCCGTGACCACCAAGGTCGAGCGGGCCTTCATCACGCCGAGCATCACCTGGCGCCCGTCCACCGACACGTCGCTCACCCTGATCGGCAATTACCAGCGCGATCCGTTCTCGGGGTTCTACGGCGGCTTCCCGGCGGTGGGCACCGTGTTCGCACGCAATTTCGGCAGCG
Source organism: Methylobacterium sp. AC315 (assembly GCF_979253755.1). Classification (NCBI taxonomy): domain Bacteria; kingdom Pseudomonadati; phylum Pseudomonadota; class Alphaproteobacteria; order Hyphomicrobiales; family Methylobacteriaceae; genus Methylobacterium; species Methylobacterium sp. AC315. The sequence continues at coordinate 25,251 of NZ_CEEDEA010000016.1, read as the reverse complement.
GCCTGTTCGGCCGGCTACCGGTGAATTTCTACGACGGCGATCGCAACATCGAGCGCTCCGACCGGACCCAGGCCTCGATCGAGTACCTGTTCGACCAGCGTATCGGCGAGAACCTGCGGTTCCACTCGGCCGGGCGCTACCTGCGCACCCAGGGCGATTACCGCAGCGTCTACGGTGCCTTCAACGACCGGAACGGGCCGACCGCGACGGGGCCGCTCCTGGCGCGGTCGATCATCGGCACCAACGTGGCCGCCGAAGCCTACACGATGGACAACAACTTCATCGCCGAGTTCGATACCGGGTTCATCGCACACACGGCCCTGCTGGGCGTCGATCACCGGACCTTCAGCACCCGCACCAGCGGCACCCCGTTCCCGAGCGCCCCGGACCTCAACATCCTGGCGCCGAACTATGCCATGAACATCGCCTTCCCGGCCTTCAACACCACCTCGCGGGTCGATGCGCAGCAGACCGGCGTTTACTTCCAGGACCAGGCGAAGTTCGATCGCCTCGTGCTGACCCTCGGCGGCCGCTACGACGTCGCCCGCCAGACCGGCCCGACCCGCAGCTTCTCCGGAAACACCAGCACCCTGACGCTCCAGGACGCACCGTCCGACGCCCTGACCTATCGTGCGAGCCTGCTGTACCACTTCGACAGCGGCGTGGCGCCGTACGTGTCCTACAGCCAGGCCTTCGAGCCGATCGTGAGCGGGCGCGTGTTCGACAGCGCCTTCGGGTCGGTGGGCCGCGTGCCCGACCCGATCCGCAGCGACCAGTACGAGGCCGGCATCAAGTACCAGCCGCTGGGCACCGACATCCTGCTCACCGCCGCATTCTTCGACATCCGCCAGTCGAACCGGACCTCCGCGGATCCCCTGCGCCAGGGCTTCGTGGTCCAGACCGGGGAAGTCGGCGCCCAGGGTTTCGAGTTCGAGGCGCGGGCCAACCTGACCGAAGGCCTGACGCTGATCGGCGGCGTCTCGCTCCTCGACATCCGCAACGTGCGGGATGCCGGCAGCACGGCGAACGACCTCACGCGGCTGTCGGTGCCGCTCCAGGGGCGGCGCCCGGTCCAGGTGCCGGACACGACGGTCTCGCTGCTGGCGAATTACCGTTTTACCGACGGCCCCCTGCTGGGCCTCGCGATCGGCGGCGGCGTGCGCTACCTCGGCCCGTCCTGGGGCGATCCGGCCAACACCTTCCAGGTGCCGGAGAGCGTGGTCGTCGATGCCCTCGCGTCCTACGATATGGGGCACATCGCTCCGAGCCTGGCGGGCCTCACGGCGGAGCTGAACGTCAACAACCTGCTGGACGAGCGCTTCGTCTCGAGTTGTCTGTCCTACTCGGCCTGCTTCTACGGTCTGCCGCGCACGGTCTATGGAACCCTGCGCTACCGCTGGTGAGGGCCGACCGATGCGCAACAGCTTCCGGCAGTCGATGGCGTGGCTGCACGCCTGGTCCGGCCTGATCGTCGGCTGGGTGCTGTTCGCGGTCTTCGTCACCGGAACCGCGAGCTATTACCGGCCCGAGATCTCGCGCTGGATGCGGCCCGAGCTCCGCGCCGATGCCGTGATCGGCCCGGACGCGACGGCCGCAGCGGTGCAGCGCGGCGTCGCCTACCTGCAGGCTGAGGCGGGCGGCGCGCGGGCGTGGTTCATCACGCCACCGCGCCCGGACCTGCCCCTGCTCGAAGTGCTCTGGCGCACCGGGCCGGGGCAGCCGCCGAAGCGGGTGTTCCTCGATCCGGAGACCGGGACGCCGGCCGCCCTGCGCGACACCCGCGGCGGGGATTTCCTCTACCGGTTCCACTTCGAGCTGAACATGGCGCCCCTCTGGGGCCGCTGGGTCGTCGGCATCTGCGCGATGATCATGCTGATGGCGCTGATCTCGGGCATCGTCACCCATCGGCGGATCTTCGCCGACTTCTTCACCTTCCGGCGGGACAAGTCCGCCCAGCGCGGCTGGCTCGACGCCCACAACGTCACGGGCGTGCTCGCCCTGCCGTTCCACCTGATGATCACCTATACGGGGCTCGTCACCCTGTCGTTCATGTACATGCCGTGGGGCATGAACGCGGTCTATCACGGCGACACGCAGCGCTTCTTCGCCGAAGCCGGCCAGATCACCGCGCCGCGCCCGGCCGCGGGCCGGCCCGGTACCCTCGCGCCCGTCGGGCCGATGGTGGCGCGCGCGCTGGAGACGGTCCACGAGCCCCTGGAGCGGATTTCGGTCGTCAACCCGAAGGACGCGAACGCCACCGTGGTGGTCGTGTTCGAGGAGCCGCACGGCCTCTCGCACGAGCATCCGCAGGTCGCCTTCGACGGCACCACCGGCGCCGTCCTGGAGGTCCGGGCGGGCGGGTTGAAGCCGGCGGCCAAGACCTTCACCACCATGGTCGGCCTGCACGAGGCGCATTTCGCCGGCCCGGGCCTCCGCGTCCTGTTCTTCCTGTGCGGGCTCGCCGGCAGCGCCATGGTGGCCACGGGGCTGATGCTGTGGTCGGTGGCACGCCTGCCCAAGATGGCCGGGACCGCCCTGCATCCGGGCCTACGCTTGGTCCAGGGTCTGAACATCGCGACGATCGCCGGGCTGCCGGCCGCGATCGCGGCCTATTTCCTCGCCAACCGGATCCTGCCGGTGGATCTGCCGGACCGGGCGCTCTGGGAGATCCGCGGGTTCTTCGGCGTCTGGGTGCTGATCGGGCTGGTCGGAATGCTGCGGCCGCAGCGTCTGGCCTGGCCCGCGGTGCTGAGTGCGGCCGCCGCCCTGTACGCGGCGGCCGCCGTGGCCGATGGCTGGCGGATGCAGCGGGCCTACGGCGCGGGCGATCCGGTCGATCCGCTGTTCGTCGGGGTCGATCTCGTCCTGCTCGGTCTCGCAGCCCTCCTGTTGTTCGCAGCCAGCAAGGCTGCCCGCTACGACGGCCCCCGGTCGTCGCGCGCGCGCGGCGCGAACCGGCAGGCCTTCAGCGGGACCGCCGCCGAATAGAGGGCCGGGATGGATGGGTTCGGCGACCGCTCGGGCCCGCCCGTCAACCGCGCTCGGGCCCCGTGGGGAAGCGGCGCGCGAACCAGTTCCGCAGGAGCTGGCGCTCATAATACAGCCCGCCGGTGGAGAAGCGCGGATTGGAGGTCAGCAGGAAGTTGATGTCCGTGACCGTATCCTCCCCCTGCGCGATGATGCGACCGCCGCGGCGCAGCACGTAGGCGAGGCGGATGCGCGGCGGCGTGGCGTCGGTGACGACGCGAACGCCGCTCGGCGAGGCGAAGCCGGACCGGTCGAACCCGGCCAGATCGACGTCGAGGACGGTGATGTCGAGGCGTTCGTCCGGCCGGAGCCGCGTGTTGCCGAGATCCACCAGGATCCGGGTCAACTCCGCCAGGGTTACCCGGAGCGGCTGGCCGGAGGCGAAACGGTTCTCGGCGTCGGTGAAGCGTTCAGGCGCAGCGTAGCGGACCTGCACCTCGGCGGCGGCCGGTCCGGCCGCCAGCAGGGCCGACCCGGCCGTCGAGAGCATCCCGGCAAGGACGAGGCCGACCTTGCCTGTACCGTGCTTGCTCATCGCGCGCTCACCGTCTCGCTGTGTCGTGATCCGCGGTTGCGGCCGTGTGTCGCCGGGACCGGGCACACTGTGTCCGACCGAGGGGAAACCGCCTGCGCGGGCTCCTGTTTCCGCGTTCCGGGCGATGATGAGCCGGATATGTATTCAGCCATCGGGTGACGGGGCGTCCATAGTCTTGCCGCGTTCCGGGCGCCAGCTGTCGTCATCAGCCCGCGAGGGCAGCCCTTCATGGGAGCGCGCACCGCTTGCTCAATTCTATCCTGGCGATCCTCACCGTTGTCGCGGTCCTGGCAGTCACGGCGCTGTTCAAGCTGCCGCTCCTGCCGTTCCGCCTGGCCGGTCGTCTGCTGCGGGGTCGTCCGGCGGTCGCCTGATCGGCGGCCCGACCGGATCATCCCGCCGCGTCGATGACGAATTCCATCCCGCGACCCGGCCCCTGATCGGCATAGTCGACCAGGGCCAGGCCGCGCTCGGCGAGCGTCTCCTCGACGATCGCGCGTTCCTTGCGGACCATCTGGCCGATCGCCAGCGGGGTCAGGCGAGGGCTCGCCCGCCGCAACTGGTCGACTCCGATATGCGCGGGCGTGCCATCGCCCTCGGCAATCCGTGCGAGCGCGAGGGCCAGATCCTTCGCCTTGGTCTCCGCGGCAGATTTCGGCTTGAACGCCATATGACCGTCTCCCTGTATTCCTAGCGCATCGTCCCGAGAAGCAGCCGCCGGCTGTCGGGAAAAGACGATGCGGATCAAAAAGCTAGCGCGTCGTGGTGGTTCCGGTATCCGGCCTGATGCACTGGGCACCCGCGCCTCACGCGGCCTGGACATCCACGTTCACGTCCACGAACGCCCGGATCCAGACGCGCCGCCCTTTGGCGTCGTAGACCTCGACCTGCCAGGCCGACCAGTCGAACCGCTCGATCCGCTCCATCAGCCCGAGCGCGACCCGCTCGGCATGGACGCGCATCTGAGCCGCCGTCGGCAGGCGCCGGCCCTTCAGGTCGATCACCAGCTCATGCCCGTCCGTGCAATGGAAGCGATACAGCCGCGTCGGCATCGGCCTGTCCTCGATCAATCGACAGCCCTCCTGAAGAGTTCGAAGCCGCGGCGCCGGCGCAGCCGGACGCCCCCGCGATCGCCTGAAGTTCATGATATGTTCTAGTTGCGTCGGGGTCGTGATGCACCCGTGGCCGTGCGAATTCCCTGTGTGAATTCGTCTCAACCGGATGATGGCGGACCAGGATGGGCGAGCGGATGCAAGCCATCGGATCTCGGCGGTGGCGCTGTCTCGTGGGGGCGCCGGCGGCCCTCCTGGTGGCCGGGGGCGCGCCCATGCGGGGCGAGACGGGAGACCTGACGGCGCTCCGCACGGTCGCGGCGCGCCTGACCGTGCACGCCATCCGTCATCGCGCGGCCGTCGAGGCCGCGCTCGGCATCACGCTCAAGCTCGAGAGCGAGGGCCCCTTCAGGTTCTGGTCGGGACCGGGCTTCCGGCTCGCTGGGATCCCGGTTCGCGACGTCGATTACCGGGAGCCGACGGCCGAGGCGGACCCGGCGGCCGGACCGCTCCAGGTTCTCGACCTCGAACCCGCCGCCTGCCTCACCATCGACGCGATCCGGACAGCCTTCCCGGACACCCGGATCACGGCCATGCCGCGCGGCTCGTACGGCGAGCGAACCTCTGTGTCGATCGAGTCCGGGGGCGGGGAACTGACCTTCGGCATCGCCGCAGACCCGCCGGAATGCCTGAACGTCCTTGTCTTCACGCGCAAACGGACGTCCTGACCGCCGGGACGCGCGGTCCGACGCACGCCCGGTCGCGATCAGGCGGCCTTGCCGTTGCGCTTGGCCATCGAGCCGGGCTGGCCCAGACCGATCGCCTTGGCGAGGGCGGAGCGCTGCTCGGCGTAGCTCGGGGCGACCATCGGGTAGTCGGTGGGGAGGCCGTAGCGCTCGCGGTAGCTCTGCGGGCTGAGACCGTTAGCCGACAGGTGCCGCTTGAGCGTCTTGTAGGTCTTGCCGTCGATGAAGCTGACGATCCCGTCATGCTGGACCGACTTGCGGATCTGGGCCGCGCTCGGCCTGTCGACGGCAGCCGGCGCAGCGGTGCTGCCCTCGGTCGGCACGGTGCCGGATGCCAGGGCGGCGATCGCCCCATACACCCGGGCGATCAAGGCCGGCAGTTCGCTGGTCGGGACGGGGTTGTTCGCGACATAGGCCGCGACAAGATCAACGGCCAACTCGGTGAAGTTGGACGATTTCCCATAGGATGTCTCGTTCATATTCAGCCCCTCTGAACCTGCGTCACCATCTTGTTGTTTCGGGCGGTCTTGGGATTCAACACAAGAAATCGGGCTTTCAACGCTATTCTGCTGGCACAGCCCGCTTTTTGGCCACCCCGGCACGGGACATTTAGGCAATGACAGGCGCTGTGGCGGCCCTCAGGCCAGCCGGCCGAAGCCCCGAACGGGCTTGGATTCGGCGTCGGCGGACCCGGATGTCCCCTCCAGACATGGCGTGCCCTCCCCCGTCCTGCGAGGGCTCCAATGTCGCACGGACCTGTCATGGTCCCATCCCGACGTTCCCGGATGCGCGCCAATCCGTGCGGCGACCGGTGTCCAGCCCTGGCGCTCGCGGGGGCGCCGGTTTGCGGGGGCATGCGCTGCGAGAAAAACGGCGCGTTCCAGCATCGGTCCATCCGCGGGAGACGGGGAAAGCCTCCCCGGCAAACAGCCCTGTCGGCGACACCGCCCGGTGGCCTGGGTCCGAACGCAAAGCGGCCGGGACATGCGTCCCGGCCGCCAGAATCTGTCATCGATCAAAGGGTCGGGCTTGCGGACCCCTCAGAGGCTCGTCGTGCCCGGGTAGGACCGGACCCGGTTCCGACCGTCGGTCGCGCCGGTTGCCGCCGAGCCGGCGGCCGGAGCCTCCCAGCCCTCGGCACGCCAAGCGCTGGCCTTCTGGTCGAGATCGACCGAGCCGTGCTGCTCCAGGACATCCATGACCATCGGCACCGAGGTGGAGCGCGCCTCATCGACCCGGACGGTAACGAGCGTCCCGCCCCGGCGCACACCCTCGCCGTAAGCATGGGCATCCGCCTCGCTGACGCCCGCACCGGTCAGGCCGCCGGCCAGACCGCCCGCGGCGGCACCGACGCCCGCCCCCGTCAGGGTGGCGACGAGCCAACCCGCGGCCACGACCGGACCGACACCCGGGATCGCGATCAGCCCAAGACCGGCCAGGAGGCCGGCTGCGCCGCCGACCACGGTCCCGAGCGTCGCCCCGGTTCCCGTTCCGTCCTTGGCCTTCTCCTTGGTGTCGTCGCTGACGTGGGTCCCGTCGGTCGCGGTACGGCCGGCGTGGCGATCCCCTTCGTTGTTGCTGACGATGCTGATGTCGCTGTGCGGGATACCGCCCGCCTCAAGCTTGCCGACAGCCGCGGTGGCATCCTCGTAGCGATCGTAGAGGGCCGTAATGGTTTGCTGAGCCATGGAAAATCTCCTTCGTGAGGGTCGCGAGGGTCAGGACGTCACTGCGCCGACACGTTGCCCTTGAAATCGAGGCCCACGTTGACCTGCTTGCCGTCATGCATGGCGGTGCCGCGCCAGATGCCGTCACCGTCCTTCATGAGGTTCTTGGCGTCCTTGAAGCCGGACTTCTCGAGCCGTGAGCGAGCCTCACCCTCGGTGAAGCTGTTGGCGCCCTTCTCGAGCTGGACGGCGCCATGGGCGGCGGCAGTCCCGCCATTGGGGGTCATCTTGTCGGTGTTCGGCCGGGTGACGCTCTCCTGGCCGCCGGATTGCTGGCTGCTCTTCGCGTCAGGGGCGGCCGGGGTGCCGGTCACGGTGGTCTGCGCGAGGGCGCTCGATCCGAACAACGTGGCGACGAGAAGGGCGGCGAGGGGGGTACGCATGATAGGCTCCGTCGATCATTCCGGACCCCTTCAATCCCCCCGGCAGGTGATGCGTTCCATTATTCGAGGATCTACCGACCAAGCTTTACTTTTTAAACCTTCAGCACGTTTTGTTCCCAAAAATCGTCGCTTAATATCCATTCAACAAAGGCACAGCTTAGGGAACATCGGCCCGGCGGCGACCAGCGGGGCCGCCACCGGGTGGGGTGCCGGTCAACCGGTGCCGTAGCCGCCCTTGCGGTTGTCCGGCTGGGGCACGGGCGGCCGCGTGTCGTAGCCGCCGCTCTCCGGCGCCACCCCTTCAGGGGCTTCGGGATGCCCCGGCGCGTGCGGGCCGTTTCCGCCGGCGGCCGTGTCGGGTGCCTTGCCCGTGTCCGCCTTCCGTGCCGGCGGTACCGTTCCGAGCGCTTCGCGCGCGGCCTCGACATCCTGTCCCATGCGGTCCTCCCAGGTGGGTCTGGAGGGCCAAGACGGAAGGGCCGGCGCATGTTCCCGCGAGCGCGCGTGCGCGGCAGGCGGGATGGGCGCAGCTCAGCGGTTCCCGCTGCTTCGCGCGATCGCGCGGCCGAGGCTCATCAGCAGCACGTCCGCGGCGGCCCTGATCTCGGGCGGGGTCTCGGATTCGAGGGTGCGCTTGAGCTCGATGGCCAGGTCGGCCGCCCGCTCCAGCGAATCGACCGGGGCCGACAGGTTGCTGAAGACGTAGCGCTCGCTGCCCTGATGCATCTCGGTGATGTCGATGATGATGCCCCGGGAGCGGACCGCCCGCCCGTTCGGGTCCTTGAACGTGCGGCCCCGGCTGAGCAGCCAGCGCACCGTGCCGTCCTGCGCGACGACCCGGTACTCGGCGACCACAAGGCCGCCGGTCCTCGACGCCTGCTGGACGTGATCGAGCAGCCAGGCGTGATCGGCGGGATGCACGGCGGCCATGCTGGTGAAGCCGTCGAGGTCCTTATCCGCCAAGGCGGGATCGCCGGCCAGCAACCGCGCGGCGCCGGCATCATACACCACCGTGCTGCGGACGATGTCCCAGTCCCAGACACCAACCACGCACGACGCCTCGAGGGCGGCGCGGAGGCGGTCGAGCGGTTCACTGAAGCCGTCGATCGCGTTGACCGGCGTCTTCGAACGCTGTCCCATCGTCTTGATCCCGCTTCGCCGCACCCGGAGAATCTGGTGCGGGATATTACCATTTCATCCGAGAACCTGTCGAAAATTTCATGATCGGCTCGGGATGCATTTGCGTCGCAGGCTGGTTGAACAGCTGGAGCCATTGCTCCATTCGCTCGACAGAGCCCGAACCGGGCCGGACCGTTCATGTGTGACGATTCCAAGCCGTCCGGTACGCCGAACCGCATCGAACCGCACGGAAGCTCCCTCGGCGAGATCGCGCGGGTGCTGGGCGTGCCGGTCTCCAGCTTCTTCGCATCGGCGCCGGACGCCGGGACGCCGGGGGCGCACGAAGATCCGGCCGCCGCAGCCCTCCTGGATCTCGTCCGATGCTACCTGTTGCGGGCGAGCCCCGAGGCGCGCCGCTACTTCGTCGCCCGCCTGCGGGTGATGCTGGACCCCGCCTCCCCGTGATGCGCGCCGTCGGCGACGATCCGCCGGCGCGCCCCGCTCGCGCTGTGCGACCCGTCCGGATCAGGACCGGGCGGCACGGGGGCGCGAACCCATCCTGTCGCGCCGGACGATCTCGATCGTCCAAGCCCAGAGCAGGTGGCCGAATACCTCGGAGAACGCCTCATGGCCGGAGATCTGCCACAGCGGCGGCCCCCACCCACCCAGCGGCAACAGGATGCCGTGAAACAGGAGGGTGACGATCGCGCCGAAGGCCAGGCCCTGCCCCAGGGTCACGAGCGGACAGCTGACGGCGGCGAGGCAGTAGAACAGGCCGAAGACGATCGAGAACCCCTGGTGCATCAGCGCGACGCCGTAATTGATGACGTGCCCGGTGAATGTGTAGGTCATGTCCTCGACGCCGAGGCCGAGCCATTTGAGGATGGCGAAGGGCGGCGCGATACGGCCGGCCTCTCGGGGCGGGAACAGGATCTCCGAGCCCCATTTGACGAAGCTCGACAGGTTTCCGCCCACGAACCCGGCGGCCAGCGCCGTCCTGAACGCATGCTTCGGAACAACCGTCGCGTTGACGCGCATGACAGATCTCACCTCACTGGTTTTGGATGTCATATTGTCCGTGCGTCATCGAACGGGCCGGCTGGAACAACTCAGGCCGCGGTCCGCAAGTCCGCGCCCGACCTGAGATGATTCACGGCCCGTGGGCCCTGCCAACAAGAGTAAGATGTCTGGCATCACCACGAACCCGGTCGATCGTTCGCGTTTTTATCCTTTTGATCGCAGAACAATCCCAACCCATTCCCGAACATCCGTCGGATCGCCTTGATAAGTATCTGCGCCTCGCAATCAACAACGTAGGATATCGCGAGCAGGCAGGACTTCAGCCACGATCCCGCGCACGCCGCGACCTCTGGAGAATGAACCCGGTGAGGCAGCCGCCGGCTTTCGGGGAAACGATGCTGCGAAGCGAAGGGCGCGCGCCGCGGCCCGGTGCCCTCAGGGCAGGGTCCGAGCCTGCGACGCGGCGATCCGCATGAGCTCGGCCATGCTGCCGACGCCGAGCTTGCATCGCAGCGCCGCGGTCGCGTTCACGACGCTGCGGTAGTTGAGCGTCAGGATCTCGGCGATCTCGTCGTACGACTTGCCCTTCCCGATCAGCACCAGGATCTGCATCTCCCGGCTGGTCAGGTTCGCCAGCGGCAGCTCGCGCGCACCGGCATTCAGCATCGCGATCTCGATGGCGATGTCGTGGGGCAGGTAGGAGCGGCCGTTGGCGACCGCCTCCAGCGCATCGAGGAAGGAGGCGGCCGGCGTATCCTTCAGGACGAATCCCAGCGCCCCACATTCCAGGACCCGCGCCACGATGACCGGGTCCCGGTGCATGCTGAGCGCGAGGATGCGCGCACCCGGCTCCAGCGCGCGGATCCGGCGGATCAGCGACAGGCCGGACAGCCCGTCGTCCCGAAAGCTCAGGTCGGTCACCACCACGGCCGGCCGGTGGCGGTGGAACGTGCGGTAGGCGGCCACGATGTCCCGGGCCTCGTGAACGCGCGCGATCCCGGCTTCCTCGGCCAGGAGCCGGAAGCCCTGGAGGACGATCGGGTGATCGTCGACGATCAGGAGATCGCGCGGCCGGGCGGTGGGCCGCGCCGCGTGCTGAGCGAATCCCGGCGCGGCGCTCATGGCGCCGCCCCGGAATTGAGGCCCGGCGCGAACCGGTCGGCGAGCAGCGCCAGGGCGGCGGCGTGGTCGACGCCCCGGGCCCGGGTGTTGAAGTAGTGCTGGCACATCTCTCCGTAGAGACTCTTGTGGCGGCCGCGCCGGGCCGCGACTGCGCTGAAGCCGGTCAGCAGCAGAGCGTATCGCTCGGTCTTGCCGATTTCGGCCAGCATCTGCCCAAGCTGGGCCGTGCGGTTGGCGATCATGCGCGGATCCTCGATGAAGGCGGTCCGGGCTTCCGCCAGCGCATCCTGAAGCACCCGGACGGGCTCCGACCCGGCCGGCATCGGGTGCCCGGCCTCCCGGCCGGCGAGCCAGCGCGCCGGGTCCGTCCCATCCGTGGGGGACAGCCAGGGCGGCAACTCGCTCTCCGCGGTCCGTGCCACCACGGCCTGCCCCTCCTCCGATCCCGATTCCTGGGCCCGGTCGCAGGCGGCGAGCACGAGGCCGGCGACCACCAGGCTTGCGGCCACCAGGCTGGCGAGCCCCCGCCTCACCGGCCGGCCTCTGCGGCGACAGGCCCCTGACGCTGCGCCACCACGGTGCGCGGCCCCTCGGCCACCGGGATCCGGTCGGTCTCCTTCAGCGCCGCGAGGTCCACCACGGAGACGTCGTCGGAGAACCAGTTCGCCACGTAGGCGCGTCGACCGAGGATCGCCACACCTTCGGGATAGCGGCCCACCGGAATCGTGGCGACCGCCGCCAGCACGTCGGCATCGACGATCGAGACGGTGCCGGCATGCTGGTTGGTGACGACCACCCGGCGCCCGTCCGGGCTGACGGCGACGCCGTAAGGGCTCGCCCCGACCGGTATCGTGGCGACGGGCTTGAGCGTTGCGGCGTCGATGACGCTGAGGTCGTTGCTGCGCACGTTGGCGACGTAGAGCCGGTCGCGGACCGGGTCGTAGGCCAGGGCGAAGGGCCCGTCGCCGACCGGGATGCCGGCGATCCGGGTCATCCCGGCGGTCTCGACCACGCCCACGCTCCGGCTCTCGCGCTCGGCCACGTAGAGCCGGCCTGCGGCACCGACGGTGAGCCCGGCCGGATCGTGCCCGACCGCCACCTCTGCCTCGACCGCGCCGGTCTGCGCCGAGAGGCGCAGCACCCGGTTGCCGGACCAGTCGCCGACATAGAGGCTGCGCCCGTCCGGGTCCGCCGCGAGTCCGAAGGCCTGGCCGGAGACCGGCCATTGCCGCATCGCCCCATCCGGAGCGATCACCGTGACAGCCTTGCCATCAGGATGGCTGAGATAGAGCAGCCCTCCGGGGCCAACCGCGACCACGGCGGGCGACGGCGCCACCGCGGATGCCACCGGGGCGACCCGCGCACCGTCCGGACCGGCGACCCGGGTGACGCGGGCGCCCTGCTGGCTCGCGACCCAGACCGAGCCTGCCGCCGCCACCGGCCCGGCCGCGAGCGATAGGCCCGCGAGCAGGATCAGCCGCCGCACCGGCCTCATCGCTGCGGCCCGCTCTCCAGCTTCGCCTTCAGGCCCTTGAGCCCCTCGGCGAAGTAGCGGTTCATCGCCTCCCTGCCGGCGGCATCGCTCAAATTCTCGGGCGGCTCGTTGCCGGTATCGCCCCGGTAGAACCGGCCCATCCACTCGACCTTGGCGCCATCGCCTTCCGGCGTCACCGTCACGGTCGCCGAGTAGGACGAGACCGGCAGCGCGTCGAGATCGGGGTCGGACATGCGGTAGGAATAGGTGCGCTCGGCCCCCTTCCACTCGTCGAGGCCCTCGACCAGGGTGCCGCCGCGCTTCAGCGTGACCGTGCGGATGCCGCCCGAACCGTCGCCCCCGGTGGCCTCGACCTTGGCCACGTCCGGATGCCAGGCGCCGATGCCGCCGAACGGCCCGACCACCTTCCAGACCGCGTCCGGCGTCGCCCGGATCGTGATGGTCTGATCGACCTTTTGGGGGGTTGGGCCGTGGGCCGAGGCCGTGCCGGCGGCGAACAGGATGGCGAGGGTGGCGAGGACGCGACGCATGGTCAGGCTTTCCGGAAACGCATGAGGTTGGTGGTGGAGAGGGACGCGGCGGCGCGGCGCAGGAGGCTGCGCAGCGGCGCCGCGAGCAGGGTGCCGAGCACGAGGGCGAGCGCGAGGCCGCCCAGGACGGGGCGCGGATCGATGCGGCCCGGTAGCGGGCGCGGCGTCCCGGCGGCGATCAGGGGGCGGTCGAGCCCGCCCGCCGCGTCGAGATGCGCGTAGGCCAGGCCCGTGCTCGCGGCGAGTTGCTTCAGGTGGTCCTCGCGCACGGAGGACAGGTGCTCGCTGCCCACGGCGGCGGCGGCCCCGAACGGGGCGTTGCGCGGATTGTAGCCGGCGCGAGACTCGGCATCGGCCGGCGGGGGACCGAACCGGTTCTCCTGCTGCACGTCGGTCTCGGCGTAGAAGCCGCGCTCGCGGCCGCGCTCGTCGAAGCGTGGGATCGGCGACAGGCCGTAGGCACCCGCGCCGACGATCAGGCCCCGCACCAAACCGGGCTTGCCCTCGAAGGGCGGGATGCGGCCGCCGGGGAGCGGCGGCGTCTCCTGGCCGTCGGTGACGAACAGTAGATCCGTGCCGAGGCCGGCGGCCATCTCGACCGCCCGGTACAGGCCGGCCGCGACGCGGCTGTCCCCCTCCCAGGCCATCCGCCAGTCGATGGCCGCCAGCGCGCCGTCCAGCGGCGCGAAGTCGGCGCAGACCTCCACGGGGGTGAACAGCAGGAACGGCCGCCGCTCGGTGAACAGCGCCAGCGCCACCCGCGAGCCGCAGGGCAGGTCCGCCACCATCCGGCGCAGGGCCGCCTTGGCGGTCTCCAGACGGCTCTCCGGGCGGCCGTCGCGCGTGTAGTCGCGCACGTTCATCGAGCCGGTGATGTCCATCACGGCCAGGACCGCGACGCCCGCGCGGGTCACCGGGAGCGCCGGCACCACCAGGGCGGCGATCACCAGCGCGAGCGCGAGGGCCAGCGCCTGGAAGCGGCGCCCACGCAGATTGCGGGCGAGCGGCAGGTTTTCCAGGATGGTTCGCCGGCTTTCTATCTCCCGGCTCATGGCCCGCCCCTCGGCTGCCCCGGGATGTCGGTCCAGATCTGTTTCGGCTCGGCGCGCAGCTCGTCGCCGCTGGCACGGTCGAATTCCGGGAAGTCGCGGATCAGCCGGGAGGCGACGTCGAGGTTGAACTTCGCGTCCCAGAAGTCCGGCCGGTCGCGCAGCGCCCGCCGGTAATCCTGGCGGGCCAGGGTCACCTGCGGGCCGGCCTTGTCGATGGCGCCGCGGGTCAGGAGCGTGAAAGCCTCCCGCATCCGGGCGTTGGCGACCCGGTATCGCGCGCGGGACGCCGCGTCGGACGCGCCCATCCGGTCGAGCGCTGCGACCAGCGGCTCGGTTTCCGCCAGGCGCCCGTGCCCCGCGAGGTAGCCGATCCGCGCCACCAGGACCGGCGCCGGCGCCCCGGTCCCGGGGTCGAGATCCCTGCCGGCATCGAGGGCGGCGATGCTCCGGTTGGCGGCATCCGCCCGCCAGGCGGACCCGCCGAAGCCCAGCGCCGCGAGGCCGAGCAGCACCGGCAGGCTCACGAGGAGCCGCGGCCGGATCCGGCCCCAGAGCCGCTGCGCCGTCCCGGTCGGGCGCATCACCCCGCCCTCCTCAGATCCAGATCCGCCCGCTGCTCCGGCGAGGCACGGGTTTGGGCCTGGGAGCGTGCGGCGAGGAGGTCTGCCTCGGCGAGGGCCGCCAGAACCAGCACGAGGAGCCCGAGCCCCGCGAGCGCGTAGGCGATCCCGGTCAGGTCGCGGCGGGGCCGGGGCTCGATGTAGGGGATCGGGTTCCGTTCCAGGGCGGCGATCTGCGCGATGGCGGCGGCGACAGTCGGGGCGCCCTCGGCCTCGAAGGCACGGTAGGGCACGCCGAGGCTCCTGAAGAACAGGTCGAGATGGCGCTCCGGGGCGGCCTGGGGGGTATCCTCCCCGGCGGGGCGGTCGTTGATCGACGGAGATCCCTTGGTGCGCAGGAACAGCCAGTACAGGTTCGGGTGCAGCTTGGTGAAGGCGGCCCGCAGGGCGTCCTGCACCCGCGGATCGATCACCGCGGCGCCGTCGGAGATGAACAGCAGGACGCGGGAGCCGCTGCTGTCCGGAGCGAATTGCGACAGCGCCATGGCGAGGCCGCGGGCTACGTTGGTGTAGTCGAGGCCGGGCCGGTCGATCGCCGCGATGGCGGCACGGACGGCGGCGTGCCGGTCGGTCATCGGCATCACCAGCATCGGCGCGGTCGAGAAGGCCGTGACGGCGAACAGGTCGTGCGCCCGGGCGCCGACGAAATCCGCCAGCAGGCGCCGGGACGCGGCGGCCTTCGATTCCTCCGCGCCCGAGGGCTGCCGCCCCGCGAAGGTCTCGTTCATGCTGCCGGAGCGGTCGATCAGCATCGAGATCTGGGCGCCGATGCCGATGCGGGTCACCGGCGCGCCGGCGCCGTAGGGACCGGCGAGCGCCACGACCAGGCTCGCGATGGCGAGCATGCCGGCGCCCCGCAGCAGCCGGGCGATCCAGCGGGACGGCGCATCGGCGGGCGCCGCCGCGAGCGCGGGAACCGGAACCCGCCGCCGCCCCGAGGCGAGGAGCGGCACGAGCGCGAGCGGCAGCAGCCACAGCCAGGCGGGCGACACGGCCCCGAGCGGAAGCGATCCGAACGGCATCGCGTCAGGCCTCCCGCTCGGCGGCGGCCAGCCGGCGCAAGCCGGCCTCGACCTCGGCCCAGGGCAGGCGCGCCCGGGCCGCCTCGAGTTCGCGGCCGAAGAAGGCCCGGCGGGAGGCGTCGAAGAACCGGGCCAGCGCGGGCTCCTCCCGGCGGAAGGCCGGATGCCGGTCGAGGAAGGCCGGGAGATCGTCGGCCAGGACCCGGCGTCCGTCGGTCTCGTCGAGGCCGCGATGGACCAGGCGCAGGGCCTCGCGATAACCGTCCGCGCCCTCGCGGCCCAACCGGCGCAACCCGCGGGCGGCCTTTGCGAAGGGACGTCCGGGCCGGGCGAACCAGCCCCGATCGTACCCGAGCGCGGCGAGCGCCAGCACGGCTGCCCCGAGGGCCGCGAGGGCGGCCCACAGGTCCGGAAGCGGATCCAGCCGGGGGACGCGCCCGTCCGGCCGCAGATACTCGGCCGGGTCGTCGTGCTTCTCCGGCTGGACCTCCCGCAGGGGCGAGACCCCGAGCGACCAGGCGGGGATCTCGGCCTTGGCGGAGGTCGTACCGCCCGCGGCCGCGCTCTCCAGGGAGACGGAAAAACCCGGGATCGCGATCTGGCGGGCATCCAGCGCCGCATAGAAATTCTGGTAGGTGAGATGCAGCCGGACCCGGCCGGGGCTCTCCTCGACAGTGATGTCGCGCAGGTCCAGCCAATAGGTCAGGGCTCCCGGCGCCGGCAGGGAGGCGCGCTGCAGCGTGAAGCCGGGATCGACCGCGATGTCGGCCTGAGCCCGGACGAGGTCGCCCAGGAAATACCCGAAGGCGCGGGGCACCCGCACCTCGACGGAGCGCACCTGCGCCCCAGCGGCGCCGGCCCGAAGCAGGAGGAGCAGTGCGCAGCAGGCCAAGATCACGGGTTTCCGAAGGGAGAAGCCCTTCGGCGGGGTATCGGGGCGGAGCCCTGATGCCTTGGGTCTCGCCCGATCGCAGGGCTCTGCCCCGCACCCGCAAACGGTCTCGGACCTTTTGAAACCGGGACGTCCGACGTGAAAGCCAGCCATCTCAGGTCGCCAGCAGGTGGCGGGTCAGCGCTTGGGCGTCGAAGCGGTCGACCAGGTGGAACGGCACCCGCGCCGAGGACGCCGCGGCGGTTCTGCGCAGCGCCTCGCGCCGGGCCTGCTCACGGGCGATCCAGCGTCGCTTCAGGGCCGGGCGCAGGAACACGAGGCGGCGGCCGGCGCCTTCGAGGTCGTCGAGTTCGGCGAGCCCCCAATCCGGCAGGCCCGCATCCTCGGCGCTGTCGGCGAGCAGGACCGGGACCGTGTCGTGGAGGGCGAGCGACGCGAAGACCCGCTCGATCAGGGCCTGCGGCCAGCGGAAATCGGAGACGAGGAAGACCAGCCGCGGCCGGCCGAACAGAAGGCGGGCGGCCTCCAGCAGGCCCTCCGCGCCGGCCGCGTCGCAGCGTGCCGCGGCGATCCGGCCGGCCATGTCGAGGGCCGGTCCGCGCCGACGGGTCGCCGGCAGGTAGAGGTCCGCCCGGATTGCGCGGTCGCACCCGATCACCCCGAACCCGTCGCCGATCCGGGTTGTCGAGGCGGCGAGCCCGGCGCAGAGGTCCCCCGCGAGACGGAGGCGGTCGCCGGCGCCGCAGAAGCGCATCGAGGCCGAAAGGTCCACCAGTGCCCAGACCTCGACGGCGTTGCGCATCTCGAAGCGCCGGACATGCACGCCCTCGAACGGGTCGCGCAGGCTCGCCCGCAGGTCGATCCGGCGGGCATCCGGCAGGGTGAGGAACGGAACCTGGTCCCGGAAGGTGCCCAGCCCGCCGGCCTCCTGGCCGCGATGCGCCCCGAAGCGACGCCCCCTCGGGCGCCAGCGCGGCAGGTAGACGATGTCGGCCGAGGGCGCCCCGGTCATGGTGCCGGCACCGTCTCGAACACCGCCCGGCACAGCTCCGGGACGATCTCGGCACGGCGCATCTCGTGGACCGGCTCCAGGAAGATGCGGTGCGCCATCACCTCGGGGAAGACCGCCCGGACATCCTCCGGCACCAGCCAGTCCCGCCCTTCCAGCCAAGCGCGCACCCGGGCCGCCCGGACCAGGAAGGCGAGGCCGCGCGGCGAGGCGCCACCCTGGACCAGGCGCGTCATGTCGATCCCGGACAGCCGGATCCCGGCCTCTGCCGGGCGCACGAGCGCGTCCCAGAGCCCGACCACGTAGGTCTCGATCTCCGGGGATGCCTGGATCGCCACCTGGATCGCGCTGGCGATGGCGCCGAGGCGGGCCTGGTCGAGCACGCCCTCGGCCACCGTGCCGATCAGCCGGTCGGTGTCGTGGAAGCGCGGATCGAACACCAGCGCGCGCCTTGCCTCAGCGCCACGGGGCGCGTCCATCCCGATCTCCATCAGGAAGCGGTCGCGGGCGGCGGCGGGCAGCTCGAAGGTCTCCTCGCGCTCGACCCGGTTGCGGTCGGCGAAGACCTGGAGATTGGGGAACCGGTACTCCCGGGCGAAGGCCGAGACGCTGCGCTCCGCCATGATGCGCAGGAGCAGCGCATGGACCTGCGGGCGCGCCCGGTTGATCTCGTTGAAGAAGAACACCGCCAGGTCTTCGGCCTGCCGCAGGACCGGCCCCGGCTCGACCCGCGGACGGCCGTCTTCGGCAAGGTAGGTGTGGTAGATCAGGTCGGTCGGCATCATGTCGACCGTGCCCTCGACGCGCTCGTAGGCG
Source organism: Methylobacterium sp. AC315 (assembly GCF_979253755.1). Lineage (NCBI taxonomy): Bacteria > Pseudomonadati > Pseudomonadota > Alphaproteobacteria > Hyphomicrobiales > Methylobacteriaceae > Methylobacterium > Methylobacterium sp. AC315. The sequence continues at coordinate 7,084 of NZ_CEEDEA010000016.1, read as the reverse complement.
CCGCCGAGGGCCCGGGCCACCGCCCGCAGCAGGGTGGTCTTGCCGACGCCGACATCGCCCTCCAGCATGACGTGGCCGCGGGCGAAGATCGCCGTGGTGACGAGGCGGATGACCCGCGCCTGGCCGACCACCGCCTTGGCGACCTCCGCCTCGAAGCGGGCGGCCGAAGCCCGCCAGTCGGTCAGCGTCGCGTCGCCGGGATGGAGCGTGTTCATCGCGCTGGTTCCGGGACAGGGTGGTGGGCCTCAGGGAGAGACCGGCGTGAGGCGCGCAACCGGCTCGGCCACGCGCGGCGAGATCGAGGACCGGACGCCTGTCGGCCTCCGGCTTTTCACCCTCGACCTCATCCTGGGATGCGTTCCCGAAGCGAAGGCCACGAGGGAGCCCTCCGGAAACCGCTGCGATCTCCGGAGCCCTCCTTCGTGACCCGGCGATCTTCGATCGCCGGGCATCTCAGGATGAGGGATAGATTTGGATCGTCGCGGCTCAGTTCGCAGAGATCTTGCTGACGTCGTACTCGAACTTGCCGGTCTTCTTGGCGTTCTCGATGCGCTTGCGGTTGCGCTCATCCATCTGCTTGATGGATTCCGCCTGCTTGCCGATTTCCTTGGGGTCGTGCTTCGGGTCGTACTTCGATCCCGCGACTTTCTCGGGGAAGCCGGGCTTCGGCTCCCAGCAATTGCCCGGCGCCTTGCAGGTCTGCCCGTCATAGGCCAGCGCCGGCAGGGCACTGAACGCCCCCGCGGCCACCATCGCGGCGGTGATCATGATTCTGTTGCGCATCGTCGACTCCTTGCGTTCGCTCCCAGGGCGGCCCGATGGGCCGTTCTTTGGCGCCGGCTCGGCCGGGCGCTGCTCCGCGCGGACGCTCACTCCAGCGGCTTGCACTGGCCGGGGGCGTCCTTGGCGAAAGTCTCGCCTTCCTTGAAAGGCGTGTAGTGTTTCTTCTGCTCGTCGGTCAGCCAGGCGGCATCCTGGACCGGGCCGGTATAGAGATGCCGGATCCACGCGATGACCTGCAGCGCCTCGTCGGGGTTCAGGTCCTCGTTGTGCGGGCCCATCATGCCGTTGGCGCCGCCCCAGATCGTCGCGAACAGACCGGTATCTTCGGTGTTGGCGGGATAGGTCCAGTAATTGTCGTTGAGGCCGGGCCCGACCTTGCCCTCGGCGAGATGGCCATGGCAGCCGGAGCAGGAGGTCAGGTACAGGCTCTCGCCGTTGCGCAGGCACGCCTTGTCGTCGATGTACAGGTTCTTCCCATTCTGGAAGAAGGTCTGGACCGCCTTGGTATCGCGCCCGCCCGGCTTGCCCTCGGCGAGGTCGAGCGGCTCCCCGGTGATGGTATTGCGGAAGATCAGGCCGGATTGCGGCCCCGATTGCGGCTGGGCCATCACGGCGGCCGCGCAGAGCGCCGAGGCGGCGCCGGCCAGGATCATCAACCGGATACGTGGAGTCTTCGTCATCTCACATTCGCTTCACGGGGACTGGGTCGCGCGGCGCTCGCTCGCCGGCCGCGCGGCGAGGGTCAGTTGGTGGCCACCGGCACGCCGTCCTGCTTCAGGATCGCGTCGATCCGGGGCTTGGCGTTGACGATGGCGGCGTCGAGGGCGTCGCGCAGGGCCGTGTCGTCCCGGCGCACGCCCATGGACTGGTCGAAGCTCTGCGGCATCTTGCGGCCGTCGCTGCTCACCGTGTCGTTGGGCACGAGCGTCATGCGCAGGGGCACGGTCGAGTCCTTGACGTAGCGGGCCACGTCGGGGGCGAAGGCGACGCCCACATCCGCCTTGTCGTTGGCGACCTCGCTGACGATGCGGGCCGGATCGATCTGCGTGTACTGGTTGCGCGGCGCCCGGAAGCCGACCAGCGAGTAGAGGTAGGCCATGTCCTCCTCGTAGCGGCCGATATCCTTCAGCATCGCCTCGCCCGGCGAGCCCAGCGGGACGACCATGTGGTCGACCGTCTTGAGGCGCGGGTCCGACCATGACTTCACGTCGAGGTCCTTGTCGGCGCGGGTGATGAAGACGTAGCCGCTGCGGTAATAGGGCTTGGTGGTCAGCACCCGCGGGTCGTCGCTGTCGAGCCCGACCACCACGTCGCAGGTCCGCTTCTCCAGCCCGTCGCGCACCAGGTAGATCGCCGGCTTGTCGAGCCAGACGAACACCGGCTTGCGCCCCATCGCCCCCGCCACCGCGGCCGCGACGCGGTTCTCGAGCCCGGAGCCGTCCCGCAGGGACAGCGGCGGCTGCTTCTCGGAGGCGCAGATCCGCAGGATGGACGGGTCGGCCTTGGGCGCGACCGGAGCCTTGCCGGGCGCGGACTGGATGGCCTGGGCCTCGGATTCCTGAGCCCGGGCGTTCTGGGCCGGGATCGCCAGGGCGAGCAGAGCCGCGGCGCAGGTCGCCGCGCGAAGGAGTCCGCCGAGGAGCGGCATGTTTCGATCCCTCAATGCATGTCTTGGGCGGGCCGGGGGCTCCGCCGCTCTTGGGCGGGCGGGGGGCTCCGCCGCCCCGAGCGGGCGGCGGAGCGGTCGCGCTACGGGGCGCTGCTCACTTTGCGGCGTGCTGCGCGTACTCGCCGACGTTCGGGTCGTCGTAGGGGCCCTTGCCGTCCAGCGAGAACACCACCACGCCGCCGCCCATCTGGGTGTAGTTGGCGAGTTTCTTGAAGGCGCCGACCGCGCCGAGGCCGGCGGTCGGATCCTGCAGGTCGAACACCAGGCCCACGCCCGGCCAGCCGCCGACGCCGTAGTAGATGGCGACGTACTGGGTGCCCTTGTGGGTGTAGGTGATCGGGTAGCCGATCGCCCCGGACGGCAGCTTGAACTTCCAGAGCAGGTCGCCGTTGTCGGAGTCGCGGGCCTTGATGAAGCCATCGAGCGTCCCGTACAGGACGAGGCTCCCGGCGGTGGCGGTGGTGCCGCCCCAGACCGCGAAGCGCTCCATCTTCTCCCAGTTGAACTTGCCCGTGATCGCGTTGTAGCTCTTGATCTGGCCAAGACCTTCGTAGTTCTGCCGGTCACCCTTCGGACCCGGATACATGTTCAGCGTCGCGCCGACGAAGAACTGGCCGGCCCGGTAGGGCAGCATGAAGGGCTCCCAATCCATGCAGATGTGATTGATGCCCATGTAGAAGGCTTGGCGCTTCGGGTCGTAGGAATCGTGCCCCTGGTTGTGGTAGCCCATCGCCGAAGGACAGATGTCCTTGGCGAGGTGATCCATCCGGGTGCCGTATTCCGGGTCGCGCACCGGCGTGCCGGACTTCAGGTCCACCGACTTGAACACGTTGACGGTGTCGTCGATCTTGTTGGCCGTGACCAGCGAGCCGTCCGTGCGGTCGAGGGTGTAGACGATGCCGTTGCGGTCCGGGTGGGTGAGGAGCTTCCTCATCTTCCCGTCCTTGTCCTTCTGCTCGGACAGCATCATCACGTTGACGCCGGCATAGTCCCACTCGTCGTGGGGCGTCTTCTGGTAGCCGAAATGTGCCTCGCCGGTGTCCACGTCCCGGCCGAAGATCGTCATCGTCCACTTGTTGTCGCCCGGACGCATGGTCTCGTTCCAGGGCGCCGGGTTGCCGGTGCCGAAGTAGATCATGTTGGTGCCCGGATCGTAGGCGTACCAGCCCCAGTTGGTGCCGCCGCCGATCTTCCAGGCGTCGCCCTCCCAGGTGGAGGTGCCCAGGCCCTTCTGGCCGTAATGGGCGTTCTTGATGTTGAAGTCCTTGGCGAGCAGCAGGTCCTCGTCCGGGCCGGTCGCGTAGGCCCGCCAGACCTGGGCGCCTGTCTTCACGTCGTAGGCCGTGAGGTAGCCGCGCACGCCGAGCTCGGCGCCCGAGGAGCCGATGATCACCTTGTCCTTCACCACGTAGGGGGCGATCGTCAGCGTCGAGCCGACCTTGATGTCGGAGTTCTCGACCTTCCAGACGGTCTCGCCGGTCTGCGCGTTCAGCGCCATGACGTTGCCGTCGAGCAGGGTCTTCAGGATCAGCGCCGGCGTCTTGCCGTCGCCCGGCCAGTAGGCCAGCCCGCGGTTGACGAGGTCGCAGCAGGCGACCGACCGGGCGGCCGGGTTCTGCTTCGGCTTGTCCTGCCACAGGATCTTGCCCGGATCGTCGAGATCGAGCGCGAAGGTGTTGTTGGGGAACGAGGTGTGGACGTACATCTTCCCGTCGACGACCAGGGGCGCGCCCTCGTGGCCGTTGAGCAGGCCGGTCGAGAAGGTCCAGGCCGGCTTCAGCTGCTTGACGTTCGTCTTGTTGATCTGCGTCAGGTCGCTGTAATTGTCGGAGTCGTAGTTCTTACCGGGCATCACCCAGTTGTCGCCGCTTTTCGACTGCTCGATGAGCTTGTCGTTGGCGAAAGCCGCGCTCGTAAGGCCGACCGGCGCCAGTGCCAGGATCGCCAGGGCCGAGACGGAACTCGCTAGCCTTCTCATGGATGCATCTCCTCGCCAGGCCGCCTCGCCGTTGGGCTGCGCGGCTATTGATTGTTGCAGTGCAAGATCGATCGCGGTCGGTCGCATCGATAGTCAGCTTTATTTGCGACTTAGAGACATTCGACCTTTATGATCTGCTTATTAAGATCTTGTCACCTTTCAGTTTTATGCGCCAATGCCCGATGATGTCTTCAGGCAAGCTGACATTTGTTGTCGGGATAATTTGGCAATGCCGTCGGGCAGGGTCGTAATACGTTCGGCCCGCTTGACCGCGCCCCGGTGCCTGCCCACAACAGTGTTCCCGGCCGGGCCTGCCCTCGGCCTCCAGTTTTCGGGGCCGACGGATGGGCTCGATACGGTCCAGAGCGCTGTCTGCCGCCAAAAGGCCGGTCGCCCGAAAGGCCGCCCGCCGGGCTCCGGGCCGGTGCGGAATCGGGCTGCTCGTGGCAGGACTGGCGCTTGCCGGTGTGGCCCGGGCCGAACAGCCGCAGGCGACCCGGTCGCAGGACCGGGCAGGTCCGTCTCGGCGGCTGGCCGCCCTCTACCCGCAGGACGGACGCCGCGACCTCACCGGGGGCGACTTCGACCGCTTCAGGGGGGCCGGCATCCTGTGGTGCCGCAGCCGCGACGGGGTGCCGCAAAAGGCCGCGGCGGCCTGGCTGATTGGAGATCCGTCGACCGTGGTGCTGAACGCCCACAATTTCCGCGACCGCCGCCTGGCGGTCACGCGCTCGGTGGCGGATTGCTACTTCCAGATCGGCGGCCGCAATTACGATTTCGAGCCCGACAGCCTGGTGCTGGGAACCGCCCCCGGGGCGGACGGCCTGCACATCACCGACGATTGGGCGATCCTGCGCCTGACCCGGCCGGCCGAGGCCGTCCCGCAGCCGCTGCCCGATCCGCCGGATCTGCCGATCGGGGACATCGCCCTGCCGGTGACCATGGTGTCCCCGGCCGGCCACGGCAATTATCGGGGCCCGAACAGCCTGGAGCGCTGCGCGATCCGCCGGATCGACCAGCCGAGCGAAGATGCGATCCGGCGCGCGCGCCATGATTGCAACGACGGCTACGGCGGATCGGGCTCAGGCCTGTTCGACGAGGCTGGCCGCCTCATCGCGCTTCAAAGCGCATCCCTGGCGATGAATTCCCGCAGCCGGTTCGACATCGAGTTCCACTACGGCTCCGCCCTGCTCTTCGAAGGCGGCCTTTTGGCCGCCCTCCGCGGCCGCGCGGAGGCGGGCGGGCGCCGGTAAGGGCGCCGCCGGGGCGTCAGCGCCGCATCATTTGCGCTGCCCGGTGGGGTTCGGGGTCGCGGAGGTGTCGGGCGCCACCGCAGGATTGATGGGCGTGACCATCGACCAGCGTCCGGCGATCGCGATGATCCCGGCGAACAGGGCGACGAAGATGCCGATGAGAATGAGGCGCTTCATGAGGCTGGCTTGCGACGTCCGGGCGAGTTGAGACCAGCGGAAAACGGCGCGGGGCCGGCGATCGATCCGCGCTGCGACGCCGCCGCGCGGCCCGTCCCGGGCCGAGGCTCACTGCGGCTGCCGCGCCTCGCGGGCGAGCGGCGGCGCGGAAACCGGGCTCCCGGCATTCGAGGGCGCGCGCAGACGGACCAGCGCGGCCCCGGCCTGCTGAGCCAGCGTCTCGATCCGACAGACCGTCGCGTCGTCCGGGATCACCGAGGCGCACCAATAGGCACCCAGCGCGGCGCTCGGTTCGGGTGACCCGATCGGCACCATCACGAGGCTGCGCATCGACGTGGTGCGGTAGGCCTCGGCCGGCAATCGTGCATCGACCTCGATATCCGGAACCACGGCGGTCTGGTCGTTGAGCATCGCCCAGCCGGAGATGCAGGCGGTGAGCGGGAACCGGCGGCCACACCAGAGCGGCTCGATCGCGTCCTCTGCGGCGTAGAAGCAGAACTCGCCCTCGCGCAGGACAACGGCGATCCCGTCGGAGCCGACGATGTCCCGCGCCGTCTCGCGCAGGATGGACACGACGTCCGCGATGGAACGGGCAACCGCCAGGCGGTCGGTTGCCCGCGCCAGCCCATGATCGGGCGGGAAATGGGCTTCTGACATGCCTCGAAACTACGGGACGCGACCCGGATCGTCCACGCCGCGCGTGACGGGCACCGCCGGCCGGCCCCGCGCGGTGCCATCCGTGGGGCCGGGTGCTCGCCGCCCGCTTCACGGTGCAATCTGCAGGCGACGCGACCGCGGACGTGGCCCCGGGCGCCGACCTGCGAATGTTGCCGCAGGTTAACAACCGTCCGCCCTCCGTAGTGTGGAGGAATAGTTCTATCGGCCGGCAGCTCTGGCCCAATAATGCGAGATGCTGGGGCTTCGACTGCCCTTGATGTGTGCCAGCGCACGTTTTCTACCGCCGGTTCGGAGCCTTGGCGGGCGCTGTTGCAAAGCTGCACTATCGCGTCGGGCCGTCCTCACGTCCTGTCGTCCGGCACATCCCGATCAACGGGAGATTGAGGACCAGATGATCAAGAAGCTTCTTCTCGCGAGCGCCGCCACGGCCCTCCTGACCGGCGCCGCCTCGGCCGCCGACCTGCCGCGCCGCGCCGCCCCGCCGCCCGTGTTCACCCCGGTGCCGGTGTTCACCTGGACCGGCTTCTACGCGGGTTTCAACGCCGG